>JAKUUF010000030.1 GCA_022448705.1 SAR324 cluster bacterium
CCCTGGCAGCCAGAATGGAACGTCGCCGTAAATCACAGCTGCAGTTTCTGGCGCAGTTGCGTTCTTCTCCTGACAAGGAAAAACTTGAAAACTGGCTGCGGCGGTCAGTAATTAACTGGGCAGGAGAGACTGATTCTGCGAAGCAGGCTAGAATACTGCGTAATAAAAAAAGGATTTTACAGGTTGATAAACTTTTAACGCCTGAGCAGCGCATACATGCGGTCAGAGAATTGGATGAATGGATTGAAATTCTTGATAGAATAATTATGGATAACTAATATGTACTACCGTGCAGATAGTCTAATCGAATCTTGAAATTAAGAATATATTGAGGTCTAATGGTACTCTTTAAAACCAACATCCTATCAAAAAAACTATGAGCGAAATGTTATTCACTTCAGAAAGCGTTACGGAAGGCCACCCGGACAAAATGTCTGATCAAATATCAGATGCCATACTTGACGCATTACTTGAGCAGGACTCTTCAAGCAGAGTGGCCTGCGAGACACTTGTTACAACCGGCATGGTTGTAGTTGCAGGGGAAGTTACCTCAGAAGCAATAGTTGACATGCAGAAAGTTGTGAGAAATACCATAGAAGAAATCGGTTATATTGACTCCAACATGGGCTTTGATTTCAACACCTGCGCTGTGTTGATCAGCCTTGATAAGCAGTCGGATAATATTGCTCAGGGAGTAAACGAAGGAGAAGGGGCTCACACCGAACAGGGCGCTGGAGACCAGGGATTAATGTTTGGTTATGCCTGCGAGGAGACTCCTGAATTAATGCCTCTACCTATTCAGCTGGCACACAGGCTTACAGAACGGCTTACCGAAGTACGCAAGAGCGGGACACTGGAATACCTTCGTCCGGATGGAAAATCTCAGGTAACAGTTCGCTATGTTGATGGTGAACCTAAATCCATTGAAGCTGTGGTCATCAGCACACAGCATTCGGAGGATGTAAGCCAGGAGAAGCTGCAAGAGGACATTATCAGCAATGTTATCAATGAGGTTATTCCCTCCAAATACTTGAATGGTTCTCCAAAATTTCATATCAATCCAACCGGGCTTTTTGTAATCGGTGGACCACAGGGAGATTGCGGACTGACAGGTCGAAAAATAATCGTTGATACATACGGCGGTATGGGAAGACATGGCGGTGGAGCATTTTCCGGCAAAGACCCTTCAAAGGTTGACCGATCTGCAGCGTATGCAGCACGTCACGTTGCAAAGAACGTGGTTGCGGCAGGACTTGCATCGCGCTGTGAGGTTCAGCTGGCTTATGCCATTGGAGTAGCGGAACCAGTCTCTGTCTCTGTTGATACCTTCGGCACTGGCAGGATTGAAGAAGCAAAAATAATAAATTTGATTCGCGATAATTTTGAACTTAAGCCTGCAGGTCTGATAAGTTATCTCAAACTGCTACGTCCAATCTACCGAAAAACATCTGCATATGGACACTTCGGAAGGGAGGTTCCGGAGTTTACCTGGGAAGCAACTGACAAGGCTGATAAACTCAGAACACAGGCAGGCTTGTAAAAAATGCTTAGTCAGGAGATTACGATCGTCAATCGTCTGGGGCTGCATGCACGAGCCGCAGCTCAGCTTGTGCGCATGGCAAATGAATATCCTTGTGATATTCACCTTGATAAAGACGGTCAAGTCTCCAATGCCAAATCCGTGATGGAGGTTCTGATGCTTGGTGCGACAGCTGGAACATCCATAAAAGTTAGTGCTGACGGTGAAAAAGAGGACGAAGCCCTCAAGGCTATTGTAGCCCTTTTTGACGCTCGTTTTCACGAGTTGGAATGACGGAATCAATCAGCGGAGCTACTGAAATTTACGGATTAATCGGCGATCCGGTGGAACATTCATATTCACCACGCATGATGAATGCCGCTTTTTCTTCTATGAATTTGGATGCTCGTTATCTGGCTTTCCAGGTGAAAGCGGAAGAGGTTTCTAAAGCGATTGCAGGAATCCGTGCCTTGAATGTTGCAGGAGTAAATGTCACTGTTCCGCATAAAAGCTCAGTCATACCCTACCTGGATGAAGTAACTCCACTCGCCAAAAAAATCGGAGCTGTCAATACAATCAGCAATGTTAAGGGACATCTAACAGGGACAAATACGGATTTTTCAGGATTTATACGTTCACTGAAAACATTAAATTTTTCTCCAAAAAACAAAACAATTGCCCTTCTTGGCTCAGGTGGTTCTGCACGAGCATTGCTGGCGGGTCTTGCAGATGCAGGTGCATTACGTGTAATCGTACATAATAGAACTGCTGAACGTGCTGAAAAATTAGTGACAGAATTTTCACAATATTTCCCACAGACAAAACTTGAAGCAGTGTCATTGCAGACCATACATGAAACACCTCTGGATTTGCTGGTGAATACCACCACTGTTGGCATGTTTTCATCTGACATCCCGGTTGACTTAAAGGAATGCCGAAAAATAAGTCTTCTGGCAGATATAATTTACAGTCCCAGACAAACTTCTCTTCTGAAGCAGGCTGAAGAACTGGGAATTACTGCTGTAAATGGAATCGGTATGCTGCTTTACCAGGGTTGTGACGCATTCACTTTCTGGACCGGGAAACAGGCTCCTGAAGAAGTGATGCGGAATCAGCTGCTAAGTTTAATTGAGTGATTTGAACGCTTTTTCCCATGCAGATCCCATTTGAATTTGATCCCCCCAAAAAAGATGAAGACCCCTCTTTAAAATCTAAAGAATCCGATCTTCCTGATTCAGATGATCACATTTCTTTGCAGGCAAAGAAACCGCTCACAGTAACTCAGCTGACTAAACAGATTACCCTTTTGTTGGAGGGTGAGTTTCGTTCACTGACAGTTGAGGGTGAACTTTCAAACGTCAAAAAGGCAGCTTCAGGACATTGGTATTTCAGTCTGAAGGATGACCAGTCACAGATACGCTGCGCAATGTTTCGAAATATTGCAGATAACCTGCGCTTTGATCCTGAAGATGGTTTGGAAGTCTTGGTTCGGGGACATCTGACTGTTTATCAGCAGCGAGGTGAATATCAAATCAAGATTTCTTATATGGAGCCCAAAGGTTTGGGAGCTCTCCAACTTGCATACGAGCAGCTGAAATTGAGACTTGAAGCAGAGGGTTTGTTTGATCAGGAGCATAAGCGAGAACTTCCATTTTTGCCTCGCAGAATTGGAATTGTTACATCACCTAAGGGTGCGGTGATTCATGACATGCTGACAGTACTGGAACGTCGCTTTCACGGGATTCCTGTTTTGCTGTTTCCTTCCCAGGTGCAGGGAGATTCTGCACCAAAGATGCTGGTGGAAGGAATCCGTCATTTAAACACTCTTCGTGATTCACAACAGATTGACGTTTTGATTGTTGGAAGAGGCGGCGGTTCAATTGAAGATTTATGGGCTTTCAATGATGAACAGCTGGCAAGAGCTATTTTTTCATCAGAGATTCCAGTTATCTCCGCGGTGGGACACGAAACTGATTTCACTATCGCTGATTTTGTCAGTGATGTACGGGCACCAACGCCGTCAGCAGCAATGGAATTAGCTGTTCCCAATAAAATGGATTTGAAGCACACTTTGAGTCAAAAAGAGGAGCAGCTTCAGCACATCATACTTAATCAGCTGGAACGGCTGAATGAATATGTTGAAGCAAAGCGCCAGAGGCTGACTTCACCTGCCGCCGTTGTTCAGCAGTATGTCCAGCAGGTGGATGACCTTGATTCTCTGCTTCGTGAAAGAACCAGGAATCTGATGGAAAATTTACACAGTCGCATTACCGGCGTATCTGAAAAACTATTGCTGCTCAATCCGGAGCGTGAACTGGCTGCACAAAAACATGGAGTTGAGCTATTGCACGGTCGTTTAACGCTCTCCATCAGGCATTTACATGAAAAGCTGGAAGATTCAGTAAAGCTGCAGACTGATTTACTTGACAGCCTCAGCCCGCTTTCAGTGCTTCATCGGGGCTACAGTGTTACGATGGATAAATCTGGTAATTCACTGCGTTCAGTTAAGGATGTACAGTCTGGAGAAGAATTGCAGGTGCGCCTTGAAGATGGTACGCTTCAAACAAAAGTTACATCAGTCAAACCTCAACAATAAAGAGGAGTTTCAATAAATGGAAATAGTTACCATTCCCTGCCTGCAGGACAATTTTGCTTATTTGCTGATATGCCCAAAAACAGGAGACGCAGCTGTAGTAGACCCCTCTGAAGCTGATCCTGTCAGAAAAGAAATAAAACGCCAGAATGTTAAATTGACAGCCATTCTGAATACACATCACCATTGGGATCATGTGGGAGGGAATAAGGAATTGAAGGCTGATTGTCCGGATTTGAAAATATACGGTCACGCTTCCGACAGGGGGAGAATTCCAGAGCAGACTGAGTTCCTGGAAGATGGCGACCAGGTGCTGTTTGGAGAACAGTCAGGATCATTTTTACACAACCCCGGACATACCTCAGGTGCCATTACTTATTTGTTCGGAAAAACCGCTTTTACAGGAGACACTCTGTTCGCAGCAGGCTGCGGACGGCTTTTTGAAGGGACGCCGGAACAAATGCATGATTCACTTAACAACCGCATTGGTAAGCTTCCGGACCGGACAGAGCTGTATTTCGGACATGAATATACTGAAAACAATCTCCGTTTTGCCTTAAGTGTTGAGGTCGGCAACACGGAAATAAATAAGAAGCTGGCTGATGTCAAAGTTCTGCGTTCATCCGGTAAATTTTCCACTCCTACAACAATTGCCGAGGAAAAACAGACAAATCCTTTTTTGCGATGCACCTCGGCTGAAATTAAGGCCGCTGTTAAATCCAGGGATCCAGACAATGATCTCACCGAAAAGGAAGTATTCCGGATGTTACGTGAACTGAAAGATGTTTTTTAACTAATGCACAAACTTGATCTCACTGAAAAACATGCCTTGAGTGTTACCTGGCTGGGATTGATAGCCAATCTTTTGCTGGCAATCGCCAAGGGTTTCGTTGGTACCATTGCTCATTCATCTGCCTTAATTGCTGATGCAGGTCATTCTGTTTCTGACTTGCTTTCAGATCTGGTCACGCTGTGGGCGGTACGCATGGCCGGAATCCCAAAAGATGAAAATCATCCTTACGGACATGGGAAATTTGAAACAGTCGGCTCCTTCGTTGTGGCACTTATGCTGATTTTTACCGGGATTGGTGTGGCATGGCAAGTTCTGAATAAAATGGACTCGCCGGAGGTGCCAGGAACGCCGGCGCTTTGGATGGCCGCAATCGCCATTGCTGTCAAGGAAGCTCTGTTTCATCTCACGCGAATGGTCAGCAGACGCAGCGGAAGCCGTGTATTACTGGCAAACGCATGGCATCATCGATCAGATGCTATTTCTTCAGTGGCCGCACTTGTGGGTATAGCAGGCGCGCAATGGGGAATTCCCATGATGGATCCAATAGCCGGAGTGCTGGTGGCAGGCCTTATTGTAAAAGCAGGAATTGATATTGGTTACGGAAGTCTGCGAGAACTGACAGATGAAACTCCGGAAGAAGAAGTCATTAGTGAACTGAATAAAATCCTGGCTGATGTTGAAGGGGTTGACCACTATCATGAAATGCGGGCACGCAGGATGGGTCCCCACCTGCTGGTTGATCTGCATATTGAAGTGGACAGCATGATGAGTATTTCTGCCGCACATCAGGTGGCTGAAAGGGTTCGATTGCGAATCCTTGAGAAGATTCCTGCCGTCAATGAGGTGTTGGTGCATGTAGATGCCGAGGATGATTTTGTGGAGGAAGAAGGAGGTGATGCTTCCAGTGATATTGTACTGATGCGTCCTCAAAGCGAAATAGAGGCTGATGTCAAAAAGGTTCTAAATGAAATTCCGGAGATTATTGGCATAACTCATATATACTGCCACTATCTGAATCAGCAGCTGAGTGTCCAGGTTAACATAATGCTTGATACGGAAATGCGTATCAGTGACGCTCAGAAAATAGCATCAACCGCACGGATGAAAATTGAACAGATCAAGGATATAGATGATGCAGACCTTCACCTTGAACTGGATGATGCTCCTGAAATGGTGCAAAAGGAAGTTTAAATTCTCACTACAATTCTGTCAGGTTGATGTACATCAGTGCCCGATAGAGTAAACCTGCAAAATCCGAATCAATCTTTTCCTGCTCCGTGTTTCTACTTCCCCGAGGTAATTCAAATTCATTTTGAATCGCTGATAAAAATCTTCCAGAGCTCCCTGGCATTCCTGCAATTCGCATACGAAAATAGACTGTTTGCTTTTAACTTTTTCTATCGGGCTCCATA
The DNA here is from genome assembly GCA_022448705.1 of SAR324 cluster bacterium. Lineage (GTDB taxonomy): Bacteria > SAR324 > SAR324 > SAR324 > NAC60-12 > Arctic96AD-7. The sequence continues at coordinate 6,318 of JAKUUF010000030.1, forward strand.
AATTACGCTCGGGCTTTTCGATACTGTGTGGCCATGGCCTGCCCGGCAAGTAGAAGGATAAAGCACTGCTGAGCTGATATTCCCGGGAAACAACATAAGAAATATGAGGCAATTCGTTTTGCTCCAACAAATTCTGAAGCTGTCTCCCGGTTCTGTCCCATTTGAGAACACGTGTAAGGCGGTCTGCAGAAAGATCCATTGCTGATTTTTGGATTAATTCACCATGTATCTGAAATTCCTCTGGAGTGAGTAAATCTTTCAAATGTCTGATATATTGTTCACTGCTGTAAAAGCGTTCATCAATTTTATTCAGCTTTAATAATGTTGTATCAGGCAAACCTTGCTGCTTTAAATACTGGAAGTTATTCAGTTCATGCGGCATCCAGTCAATTAAGGGACTTAAAGTATGCATTAAAACAATTCCTATCAGTGCCGCATTGACCACAAGTCCAGTAGAAATTAATATGTAAATGGTTTTTCTTTTAACCTTAGAAAGGAGTTCGTTGCCAAGCAGGATTGCAATCCCAATATAAGCCAGATTTGCCCAGTGAGGATCTGATATTGTACCTTTCAAACTCATCAGTGTGAAAAAAAGAAGCGGAAACATTGAAAGCACAGTAATCACGGATTCAGCCTGCTTGCCATCGGTGATGCGGTCTCTGAGCCACCAAATTGATACTGCACCTAACAGGGCCCACATAGGTGAAAACAGAATCAGATGTCCAATGGTGAAAGCCAGTGTATTTTCTCCAAATTCAGAACCAGTTGTTCCTTTTTCAAGCTGCCAGTGAAATGAAATCCAGTCATGTTGAGAATTCCAGATAATCACAGGGATGAAAATAACCAGCGATAAAATTCCTGCACAATATAGCCATGGATTAAGCATTTCCCTGCGAATTTTGCGGTAAAGTAAAAGATGCAGAAACAAACCTATATAAAAAAGCAGCATGATATATTTTGATAGCGCTCCAAACCCTGCTACAACTCCAATCAACAGCAACCATTTTTTTCCTGGTTGGTTGTGATAACGTATCAACAAAAAAAGTGATAAAATCCAGAAAATAAGAAAAGGCTGGGTAATATGCAGAAAAATGCTGCCAAGAGTGAAATAGGGCATGCTGCATAAAATCAGCAGCGTCACTAGGGCTGCATTTCGTCCGTATAAAAAAAATGTACCTGCGTAGATTAATGTCAATATAGACAGGGTGACCAGCTGCGATCCGACTTCAAGTACTGCTTCAGATTGTCCGCCGACCATTGTTATACCCCTGATCAGCCAGGCAATCATAGGTGGGTGTTCATAATACGACAGGCTTAGGAAGCGAGACCAAACCCAGTGGTCAAGCATGTCAGGATGTGGATTCAAAAATTGATTTATAATATAAAAAATCAAGAAATGAACTGAAAGGACAGCGAGGGCGGGAGTGTGTTTCACAGATTTAAAAATTTGGGAAAAGGGGTGCGATGTACAAAACCTGGAAAAGAATCAGGAGAAAACAATTGCCTGTAGATTCAGGTGGCGAGCAGACCATGAGGCCAGTTGATGGCACAGCCATAAACGGTTTCCGCATTTTACGGGATTTTCGTCCATCACCATCACATCTTCAAAAAAACTTGTTACTATTGGCTCTATTTGATGCAGCTGCTTCAGATAATCTGCAGGAGTGAGACGCGAATCCTGGTCTGTATTCAAAATAGGCTGTAATGCCTTCAAAAGGTTTTTTTCCTGGGTAATTTCCAAGTGTGATTCATCCAGTTTTTCTGCAATTTTATCTGGATACTTGCTGCTGATATTTTCGGCACGTACAATTGCCTCAACCGATCTTTTGAACAGTTCAGTTTCAAGATGTGCTGAAAGATACTCTGCTAATTCCAGCTGTTCAACCGGAAGTATGGCGTTTCCCTTATTATTTTTTGAAGGTCTACCATCTGCAGTTATTTGCAAAACTGCGTCTATTAAATCGTAGCGGATTCCCTGCTCCTGGAAAAACCAGCGTTGACGTTGCAGAAGGAACTCCAGCAATTCCTGCTGAAGCTTTGTGCGATCAAGATCCAGGGATTGCTGCTCGTCAAGAACACGAATTGCTGCTTCAGTCAATTCCCTCAGATCGAGAGAGAGACGCAATCCCAGGATCAGCTGGGTTATTCCCTGGGCGTTTCGTCTCAAAGCATAAGGATCTGCCGCACCTGAAGGCATCATCCCCAGAGAAAATGCGGTGGTAATCAGATCCAGCTTATCTCCAATCGCCACAGGAACTGTTTCAGAATTTCCCGGGAGCGAGTCTTTGGCATTGCGGGGATAATAATGCTCCCTTATTCCATTACAGACCACATCCTGTTCATTTTTCAGGTGGGCGTAGTTTTGACCCATTACTCCCTGGAGTTCCGGAAACTCATAGACCATCCTGGTTTCCAAATCAAACTTGCTGAGTTCAGCAATTCGCTGGACATGCTTTTGCTGTGTTGAGGACAGATTTAGTTTATCCGAGATGAACGTGCTGAGCTGAGTTATGCGTTGAACCCTTTGATGCTGTGAACCCCTGGATTGGAAAAACACAACTTTCTCAGCTTTTTTCCTGAACTCATCAAGCATGCTTTTTTGGTCTTCCTGGTAGAAAAAACGGGCATCACTTAGTCTGGCACGAAGCACTTTTGCGTTGCCGCGCCTAACAGTATCCAGTGACTTGTTGTCACCGTTTCGAACAGTTACAAAATTAGGAAGCAGTTTTTTTTCTCCAAAACTTTTTTTCTTTTTGCTGTTGAATACCGGAAAGTAACGCTGATGGATCTCCATGCTGGTAATCAACACTTCATCTGGGAGTTCCAGGAATTCCTTTTCAAAATTTCCAATTAGAACTGTGGGCCATTCCACTAAATTTGTGACTTCATTAAGCAGAGTTTCATCAAGTTCCACATGGCAATCGTGCTTCTTTTCCAGTTTTCTGACCTGTGAGACTATGGACTGACGTCTTTTCTCGAAATCAGCAATTACTTTCAGATCATGTAGATGCTGTTCATAATCTGATGCATGTTTTATCTTGCTGTATCCAGTACTCAAAAAACGATGACCCCGTGTTTGATTACCTGCGACCAGCATTTCCAGTTTTATCGGCACCACTTTACTGTTCCAAAGAGAAACAACCCAGCGGATAGGCCGGATATAACGTGTCCTGTACGATCCCCAGCGCATATTTTTTGGGAAATTGAGCTGAGAAATCCATTGTTGTGCACTTTCTTGAAGCAGTTCAGGGACGGGCTGTCCCAACTCTCGCTGTTGTACAAACAGATAGTCTTTTCCTTCGATTGTTTTCGTTTCCAGATTTTTAAGGGAAACATTGTTTTTCCTGGCAAACCCTTCAGCAGCTTTAGTCCAGTTATTATGGTCGTCTTTTGCAACTGAGAGAGGAGGGCCCTTCAACTCCACCTTTCGATCATTTTCTTTATCAGGGAGGCCTGAAAGTTCAATTGCAAGGCGTCTTGGAGAGGAATAAGTATTAAGATCATTAAAATTTAACCGGTGCTTTTCACAGGTTTTTTCTGCCAGAGATTTTAACTGCTCAACTGCCGGCAGAATCATCTGTGCAGGCATTTCTTCCAGTCCAATTTCCAGTAAATACGTGTTCACGGAGATTTTATTGTTTTTCTGACGTTAGCTGATCCACCCACTTTTGTGCAACCTCACGGTCTTTCATCAGGGGAAAGGCCAGTCTGCAGCGTTCTTCCAGGAATAATTTGGCGATAGATTGGGCAATGTTACGTACCCTTCCGATAAATGATGCCCTTGCTGAGACGCTTATTGCACCGGCTGCATCCAGTTGATTAAAGGTGTGTGAGCATTTAAGTACATAATCATATGCCGGAAAAACCAGTCTTTGTTCAAGAGCTCGTTTTGCTTCCTTCTCATAATCATTGAAGTGCTGGAATAACAGGTCTGTATCTGCTACTTCAAATGTGTATTTTGAATGTTCAAATTCCGGTTGCCTGAATATGGCTGAGTAACTGACACCTTTTGTGTATTCTAAGTCAAAAACATCATCCACATCCTGCAGGTATGAGGCTATTCTCTCAAGACCATAGGTCAGTTCAGCAGAAACAGGCTGGCACTCGAGACCGCCCACCTGCTGAAAGTAGGTGAACTGGGTGATTTCCATACCGTCAAGCCAGATTTCCCAGCCCAGTCCCCATGCGCCGAGAGTGGGGGCTTCCCAGTTGTCCTCCACAAATCGGATATCGTGATCCAGTGGATTTATTCCCAGTGCCTGCAGGGAGTCCAGATACAGTTCTTCAACATTATCTGGAGAAGGTTTCAAAATCACCTGGTATTGATGATGTTGATATAGGCGGTTTGGATTTTCACCATAACGCCCGTCAGCTGGACGCCTCGAGGGTTCTACATAGGCCACATTCCATTCTTCCGGGCCCAGCGTTCTCAGTGTAGTCATTGGATTCATTGTTCCAGCTCCAGTTTCAACATCATACGGAGACGAGAGTATGCAGCCCTTTTTGTGCCAGTACTCATTTAGGAGCATGATTATGTCCTGCATTGTATGTGAACTGCTCATTCCACTATGCCTGAATCTGAGTGAAGCAATTGAAGGTCTCTGAATAGAAGTTCTTTGAGATTTGTTTCCAGCCAACTCAATGCAAGCTTGTTTTTTTTGCTTTGGACCATCTTCAATTCCGATTTTGTCTTTTTCAGAATTTCTTTTTGCCTGTTGAATGTCTTTTCAGCAATTTTACATTCCTGTTTAGTCTGCAGGCATATTTTTTTAAGATGTTTCAGAGCTGCCGGTTTGATAATTAATGACCCAGGACTCAAATAGGAGCGAATTATTTTGGATTTTAGCTGAGTCAAGTCCTCAGGTTTCTGTATTGAAAATGGATTTACCCAGAGCTTCCGCTGAACGTGAGTTAACTTGAAGTTCATTTCAGAGGCATCATTTTCATCTTCACAAAGCAGAAGCGCTCTTTGAAGCTTTATTTCGGAAGCATCTTTGTCAACACTTTCCCAATTCGTACTTGTAGACAGAGCATCACTCAGCAGAGTTGCAAGGGGCTCTATTTTTTTCAGCACATCATATTCCTGTGAGTAAAGCAACTGATCGCTTTCAGCATGCATGTTCATTGTCAGGGCGGCTTTTTCTTTTCCCAGCAATTTTTCCTTTAAATCCTCCAACTCAGCTTGCTTGAGTGGCAATGGTTCCATGTTAACTGCTGATTTAATATCATTTAAAAAAACAAACTGACTGAGCGGTTCAAGAATCTGGTCTAACTCTTTGCGCCAGTCTAAGATTTGTCCTTTAAAATCAAACACATTGCAATCGTGGAGTTTCAGCAATACTTCAGAATCTTTCAGATTAACATCTTCAGGACTAATTTCTTCAACTGTGACTGCATTTGCATATCCAATTCCCTTTAATAATTTTTTCATTAAATTGCTGATAATGCTGTACCTGCATAAACAGAGAATTTGTGGTGCAGACTGTTTAACGTTTGTTTTTTTCTGCTTAGGTTTTCCTGCATTTTCGTTGAGCAATCCTGCAATGAACCGCTTAAATGGAGGATTATTTTCAGTGCATTCATCAAGTCTTATCAGATGTTCAATCCTTGTTTTATCAAACGTGATGTTCTTAATTGAGTTAAAAGGGATGCCGGGAAAAAGATAACAGGCCTTTGCTTCACGCAGAATTCCAACTACCTGTTTAGGGTCAGCAATCTTACTATGTTCACGCAATAGCATTTCAATTGACTGGCCAGGTGATAACTGATCATTTTTAGTCTGAATTTTAAGAATGTTTTTAAAAGGTATTAGAGTATTTAGGGGAATTTCGTCTGGAGTTTGTTTTACTACTGAACCTGTATCAGAGACATATTCAATTTCCTGAAACTGAGAATTAAGGGGAATTCTCGGGAATCTTGGAATATGATGATTCAGAAGCAGTTCCGGTGCAGAAATTTTAAACCGCATTTTGTTTACCAGTTCAAAGGTAGGATAGAAAGTCAGGATCGAATGGAGTTCTTCCTGTATTGATTGTATTACCATGACAAGGTTCACCCTTTTGGCAGACTTACGCTGTACATTATCCAGCAAATCCAGGCAATTTTCTGCTGATTCAAATTTTCTGGGAGAAAACAACAGCCAGTCTGGATTGTGATTCAAAATATCTGCGGACAGATTTTCTGTATCTTTTAACCAATTTTTTGTTTCAGATGCAGAATTTGCAACTTCATACAATTTGGTATTCAGTTGTCGGGAAATATGTATGTGCAGTTGCTTAATTAGTGTATTCCAGTCATGGCTTGAGAAGCCTATGCCTACAAGCTGCATTTCGCGGATTAATTCAGACGGTTTGAGAGGCAAAATCCAATACTGGGAATGATAACATGCTTTACCAATGAAGTAAATTTCCTTGACTTCTTAAAGTCCAAAAAAGGAGAATGATCCGCCTGTAAATTCATAAATCTGCTTATGAAAATAATTAAGTGAGTAATCAAACAAAGGGAATTTTCTTCGCCTTGCTTGCTGTTCTTGGTGGCGGGCTTTATGCCATTCCATACCGTTTAAGTTTAGATACTGCAAATGCTCTTCCAGTAATTTGGGGAGTTTTTTTATGTGCATTTTTGTTTTCTTTGCCCGGGGCATGGCTGGCACGGCATCAGACAAAATATTCTTGGAAGATAGCAGGCATCGCCCTGGCAACATCACTTGCAGGAGTTCTGGGTAATTATTCCATTTGCCAGGCACTGAACCTGGCTTCCCCCACACTGATGGTTTTGCTGATGCGAAGCGAGGTCATTATTGCCATGATCCTTGGCTGGATGTTTTTGAAAGAGTTTGTAACAGTACGAATTTTTACTGCCGTGGTGGTGATCATTACAGGGATATTGGTAATGAAGCTGGATTCCCTCAGTTTTGAGATCAAGGAATGGTCAGCAATACTCTGGGCGTTTTCTGCCGCATTTGGTTTTGCATCGATGCAGGTTCTTGCAAAAAGTATCATTCATGAGATTCATCCGCAGGTATTGAATGTTTTTCGTTTGGCGATTGGACTTGCACTACTCTGGTGCGTTGAAGAAGTGAGAATTGAAATTCCGGCTCTGAATATTTCAGGATGGATATGGATTGCAATGGCTGCCTTTTGTGGACTATTTTGGGGGAGGGTGGCATTTACTTATACTTTACGATACCTTACTATTTCCAAGGCAAATATCATTGTTTCTTTTGCACCTGTTATGACGCTCTTGTTCGAGTTTTTTATTTTTGGCACTCTGATCAGCTGGCTTGAAACACTAGGCGGAGCAATCATGCTCGCGGCAATTATCTGGATTTTTCTGCCCGGGCTAAACACTAATAC
>JAKUUF010000031.1 GCA_022448705.1 SAR324 cluster bacterium
TGAGAAAAAATCTCCGGCCCTCCAGATAATGATAGTGGCTAACAATATTAGTGAAATCCAAAGTAAATAACCCCCCCAGCCAATTCCTTCAATTGTTATATACCATGATATGATGGACAGTCCGACTATCAGCAAGGCATGTCGGAACATCCCTTTTCCGAAGAAGAAAATTAAAGGTGAGAGTGGATTCATATGAGGCTTGTATCAATTATGTAGATCGTTATTTTTACTTGAACTGAGTTGGCCTTCCTGACCTTTAAGCAGGCGTTTTAAATTTTCAAGATGCTTGTAAACCAGCAGAGATGATAACAGAAGAAACAGGAAAAACACAGGCCAAACAGGCGATTCATTTTTTACCCAAGGTATCAGCAGAAAAAGCCAGGGAAGAGCAGTGAGCATTGTGATTCCTGAAAGGCTTGAAATATGTCTCCAGAAAAACATTACTAACCATACAATAGCTGCACAGATGCCGATATTTAAATTTAAAACAGCTAACACTCCAAATAAAGTTGAAATTCCTTTTCCTCCCTTGAAACGCAGAAAAACAGAAAAAACATGTCCGCAGACTACGATAACTCCGGCAAGGCTTAAAAAAATTTTCTGAGTTTCAATATCAATCACCAATGCCGGAATAAAGGTCTTTGCAAGCAGTACAGCCACACTTCCTTTGCCGAAGTCCAGCACAAAGGTTAGTAATCCCGGCAACTTTCCTCCGACCCTCATCACATTTGTCATGCCAATGTTACCGCTTCCCTGCTGACGAATGTCTATTTTTAACCAGTAACGGCTGATCAATAAGCCGAAAGGAATTCCTCCCAGAAGAAAGACAAGTATAAAGAAGCTTATCAGATACATTAACTTTATTTGGAACTGAAAGTAGGGTGTTACCAGCTGGATGATTTGCGACTGGTGGCAGCTTCAATACCTTTTTCCTGAATTACCTGCAAAAGTTCCCTGTCGTCTCGATGTTTCACCAGCGTATGTGCACCTTTCAGCTTTTCTATCACTTTTGAGTCCAGTACTTTTGTCTGAACCAAATACCCAATCCAGTCTAATATTTCACTGGTAGAAGGTTTACGGGTCAGATCAAGCTCACGCAGTTGATAGAAGATCTCAATAGCTGCAGACACAATTTTTTTATTTGCTCCGGGATGATGCATGCGGACAATTTCCTTCATCCTTTCAGGCGAGGGAAACTCAATGTATGCGTAAATGCAGCGCCTGATAAATGGTGCAGGCAAATCCTGTTCGTGGTTGGAAGTTATAACGATTATCGGCATTTCCCCGGGCTTGCAGGAAATTGTTTGCTGTGTTTCCGGAACAACAATTCGACGTTCCGAAAGCAGAAACAGAAGGTTGTTAGGCAGTTCGCGTGGAGCCTTATCTATCTCATCCAGTAATAAAACTGATCCCGGTGTGGAGAAAGCCTTTGCCAGCGGACCCAAATGAACATATTCCTTCAGGTTATCAACATGGCGTCCGCCTGTATCAATTTGCATCTTTATCCCCGCCTGCTTCATTTGAGCATTTGCAACTGCAGCCTGTGCGTCCATCAGGCGCTGTACTTCATCAAATCTGGAGACAAGCAGTGAAACTTTGCTTTCAGATGTGATTGGAACCTCAAAGAGTGGCAGGTTTTCATGTGCGGCGAATTCCTGTGCAAGTTTAGTTTTTCCTGTTCCAGGCTCACCTTCGAGCAGAAGAGGTTTTTCGAGCAGTCTGGCAATGTGGAATGCCTCACTTAGTTTAGGATCCAGCAGATAGGTTGGGGTTCCTTGGAAAAGCTTTGAACTCATTAATTTTTGTTAACTGACTGTGGGATCTATATTGCTGGAGATTCAGGTATGTTTAATTTCATATACTTTATCTTTTACTTGTTCATAGATTTCACTGACTTCCAATTCAGGCACGCTATCCCATTCCATTATCTTTAGGAAATGTTTACGCAACTTGCCCCGGGAAAGCCCCCGATTCTGCCAGCTTTCGTATATTTCATCTTGTGTTGATTTCAAGGTTTTACCGTCCAGCTCTTTTCGAAGCAGGAACTTTACGGCACTGTCAGGACTGTTTAGAATGAATGATCTGTGTGCTTCGTCAGTGATTTTTCCTGTTCCATATATCACGTCTGAATCTTCATCTGCAGTACCTCCAGTTACAGCTGTTTCTTCCTCATCTTCATCGTCTCCGAACGATTCTACATCAGGTTCCAGTTCTATTTCCAGAGATTCATCTGATTCTGGTAAAGTTTCAGTTTCATCTGAAGTTTCTTCTTCGGTGGTTGTTGCTTCTGGTGTATACGGGATTCCTGTTCCGGAAGTTTCACCAATCTGCGTTTCAGATGTTCGTTTATTGATTTGTTCTTTTGTCGGTATCACAATTGCTGCAAGTAAAAGCAGTAATGCAACTCCAAAAGTTATGCTGTAAACCAACCCGAATAAATAGAGGTCATAGCGATTTTTATCAAGATAATATGTTGTGATTTCCATTCCTCTGTTGACCAGAAAGCTTGCTTCAGACATGCCGTAATAGCAAATTACTACACCACCGAGTGTGGCTAAAAGACCTCCAAAGATGGAGAAAAGATACAAGTTAAGGTAATTAACAGGCATAAGCACCTCATTTTATGATCAAAATTCTTGTACAGGAATATATGTATCATCTGACTGGAGATCCCAATTTACTTAATATTAAGGGGGGATACTGCGTATTCCTTTTGATCAGTTTTATCGGCAGAATTGAGTGAAACTTGAGAGTTAATTACCAAACGGTTTTCATCAGACCGCCATCGGCAGCAAGGCTGGAACCTGTAATGTAACTTGCAGCATCGGACAGTAAAAATGCACCGCAGCGTCCAAATTCCTCAATTGTACCATAACGGCCTAAAGGTATTACAGCCTGATTAGCCTTTTCAATCTGTTTAATCGAAATTCCCTGTTTTTTTGCATTCAGTGAATCAAGGTGCTTGATACGATCTGTTTTGATACGGCCAGGCATAAGATTATTCAATCGGATTTTATCTGCTGCAAGTTGAACGGAAAGGCTTTTGATCAAACTGGTTACTCCGGAACGCATTACATTCGAGAGAATGAGCACATCGATTGGTTCCTTGACAGCCATTGAAGTTACGGTCAAAACTGAGCCGCCGCCTCGCTTGCGCATTGACGGCAGAGTTGCCCGAATCATCCGAACGGCACTGAAAAGATTTAGCTCAAAAGCTGCCTGCCAGTCCTCATCTGAAAAATCCTCGAATTTCCCGGCAGGAGGACCACCGGCATTGACTACCAGTTTGTCAACCCCTCCAAATTCTCTGATAGTGGCATCGGTCCACTCCAGAATTGATTCAGGATTTGATGAATCCATTACTGAGGACAATACTTCAGTGTTGTTTTCTTTCCGGAGTTGCTCTGCGGCGGCTTCGATATCATCTTTTGTGCGACTGCCTATTGACAGCTTTGCTCCTTCTTCAGCCAATGCTTTTGCGATTCCAAAACCAAGTCCTTTGCTTGAAGCGGCAACCATTGCAACTTTTCCTTTGAGTCCTAATTCCATTCTTCTCCTTGAAAATATTTTATTAGTTATGAAGGGAAATTATTTTTGAAATATTTTCCCGCGAACATGTGCAAGAAAAATCAGCACAATAAATATAAAAACAAATCCTACGCGAATCCATTCTTCGTACTGGCGATAGAATGAGAAACGTGATTGAAGTTGAAGTTTAGCGATTAATGCTCCTTCTTCAAAAAGCCCCAATTGCCTGCTCAGGTTTTTTCCGTCTGCCCCGATGAAAACACTTTCTCCATTGTTTGATGCAAAGATAACAGGGACTCTGTTTTCTATGGCTCTCCAGCGCAGAACCGCAACCATGTTGTCTGATGCAGTGGTACGTCCGAACCAGGCCAGGTTGCTGAGATTCACCACAAGATTTGCTCCATTGAGGGACATTCCACGTACAACCTCCTGAGAGAAAACATCAAAGCAAATTGGAGCAGAGAGCCGAACTTTTTCTGATAAGGAAAAAACCTTGTAATCCTGTCCCGGATCAAACTCGGACATGTTTGCTATATTGTTGCGAAGCCAAGATGCAGTTTCAGGAAAAATATTCGAAAATGGAATCATCTCACCAAAAGGAATGAGGAATATTTTATTATATCTGCCCAGTACTTCACCATTTGATCCCACGAGCACAGACACTCCATGAAATTTCCTTCCGGTCATAGTGTTTTTCCAGTCAACAGTAGTAAATAAGACCGAAGTATTATTTTCTTCTGCAAATCGCATCACTTTTTGGCGGGCTCCTTTTACCTTGAAAAAAGGATGTGGAAAAACTGACTCCGGCCAAACAATCAATGTGGGTTCGTCAGTTTGTTTCGAAAGTTTTGATAAGTATTTCTTCGAATCCTCAAGCAGACTTTCCAGATTACCCTGTCGTTTTGAATGAGCAAGTTCTGGGTTTGAAGCCAGATCCTGCAGAGAAAAATTTGGCTGTATAGCTATGACATTTATAAATGAATCAGAATTTTGCAGGTTATCATTTTCGTTGATATCCTGTATTCTCCATGCACCGTAGCTTAGACCCACAGCCCACAATAATGAATATGCAGCAATTGCTCGTTTGAGAAACTTATATCCCACTTCATTATCATTTAAATTCTTTACATCTGATTTTAAACGCCACCAAGCTATGAGCAGATATGACAATCCGAGACTATAGAAAAGAAGTCCGGATGACCCTATAATATCTGCTACTTGTTCAAGAAAGGGAAATTGCGAAAAAGTCAGCCCACCATAGTTCCAATGAATCAAGCGAGGATACCACGGGTCAATTGCAATCACGTATGCCAGACGCAATGGTAATTCCCAGTTGCCGAGTTTTTTGATGCAAAGTAATGGAATGGCAAAATAGACAAAAAGCTGCAGGCCAACTTCCAAACCATATCCTGCTCCAGTGATCAGCAAGGAAAAGATAAAAGGAATGTGACCAAAAACATGTATACTGTTTGTAATCCAATACCCTCCTATTAAAGAGGCAATCCCCCCTGTAAGCCAGCAAACCCCCGAAAACACTATGCAGCGTTTCCAGAATGTGATGTATGTTTTTTTATGTAATTGTTCAAGAGTAAATAACAATGGAAAAAAAGAAACTAACCCAATCCAGTGAGTTCCAAATCCAGGGGCATTAAGACCAAGCAAAATACCTGACACAATACTCCCAATCCAGAACGGGGTTATGATTTTTGTGCTTGAAATTTGAAAATTGTTGTCGATGGTCATGGACTATGTGGGTGACTTGAAAGCAAATTATGTTAATGCAAGAATATTTATTAACGTATTACACTAAACCAGTCATTTCTACTATTATTAGTTTTCAAACAGTGATCTGCTTAACACCACACGCTCTGGAAAACCCTGTTGAAGTTACACAGGAAGAGTATGATAAACTGGTTCACATGAAGGAAAGAGGCTGGAGTCATTGCAATTCAAAAGAAGAATTCCTGGCGAAATTACATTATCTCAGAGGAGGCTTAACTCAAGGCAAAATTAACGAAATTGAATTCTTGGAGAGAGAAAAAAAATTAGTGATAAACTACTGGAATAGAGGAAGTTGAAATTATAGAAAGATTTTTTCCCTGTTTTTTCTGGAATAATTCAGCGCAGCAGATTTAAAACCTCAATATTGCCGGATGTTTCTGCCAGTGACAGTGCATTCTCTCCATCAGGTGTAAAAATATCAGGTGAAGCCCCGAGGTTTAGCATAATTTTTACTAACTCCAAATTTTCTCTTTTTACCGCTATCATCAAAGCTGTTTCACCATCGTTGTTTATGGAGTCCAATGAAATTCCTTGTGAAATCAGTTCTTTCATTAAATTGAAATTATCTTTATCTTTCTTCACTATTTCAGTGGAGACCGCCTCTGTATTTTTCTGTCCATAACTCATTGCCATTAAGTGCCAGATACCATTGCCGTTGGAATCAGTCTGCTTACCATTTTGTTTAGCATCCACTAGCTGCTTTACAACTGATAAATGGTTATTAGTTGCTGCCAGCAATAAAGCTGTACGCTGTGAAGTGTCTTTTAACATCGGATCAGCCCCGGCATTCAGCAGGAGTTTAACGCTCTTAAGGTGACCATTCAGTGCTGCAACCATTAATGCAGAGTGATGGAACATAAGTTCAGTTGTATTGATTTCAGCACCATCGTTCAAAAGTTTTTGCAAAACATCATTATGGCCATTTCTTGCTGCCTGTATAAGTGCTGTTCCTCCTTCTCCACCAAGATCAAAAGCATTAAAATGCATATTTGCTCCTTTTAAAAGAAGCATCTCCACAGTTAGCAGGTGGCCATTTTGAGCAGCTCTTAGTAAAGCAGTTTTTTCAGAAATATCTCTGGCATCTATGTCTGCACCATGCTTGAGCAGCAGACTGACAATTTCACGAAACCCTTTTGAAGAGGCAAACATTAAAGCTGTTTCATTCCAGCGATTTATACTTTCAACTTTTGCTCCCCGTTTAAGCAGCAATGTTGCTATATCCAAAAAACCTTTGTCTGCGGAGACCATTAATGGTGTATTGCCAATGAAATCAGCAGTATCAAGTTCGGCAGTCAAGGATTCCTGCTTTTGATACTGAAAAATAAGTTTTACAATTTCAGTTTCTCCAGTTAAAACAGCGGTCATCAAAGGTGTTTGTCCCTTAGCATTTTGCACAGCAGTGTTTGCTCCACGTTCCAGGAGTATTCGTGCTGTCTCTAAATGCTTTTCTTGTATAGCGAGAGTCAATGCAGTTTCACTTTTCGCAGAAATGTAATCAACATCAGCTTTTTCATTCAGCAGAAAATTAACCATTTTGTTATAACCCCTGCGAGCTGCATACAGCAGATCGTGATTTAAGTCAGCCCCAAATTTTATCAGAACCTTCGCCGTAGAGAAGTGTCCCTGAATAGCAGCGTGTGCCAATGCAGTTTTGCCGTTTTCATCTTTCTTGGTAATCTTTGCCCCTTTAATTAATAAGGCCTGAACTACATTTGTGTGACCTTGAGAAGCTGCCCAAATCAAAGGGGTTGCACCGTCAGAACTGCCCTGGTCAATAAATGCACCATTTTGTATCAAAAAAGTCACAACTTCTGTGTGTCCAGTGAAGGAGGACCATGTTAGCGCGGTCCAGTTATCAGTGTCACGAGCAGTCGGGTCGGCACCTTTAGAAATTAGGATTTCAACAATTTCGAGATGACCGCCGCCTGCTGCCAACATCAATGGTGTCCATCCAGGTCCATTCTTATTTAATTCATCAATTTGGTTTATTTTAGCTCCACTTTTCAGCAGATGTTCTAAAATTTGTTTATGCCCATTATTTGCTGCCCACATTAATAGTGTCCAACCTTGTGCATCCGTTGCTTCTGGGTTTGCTTTTAATTGAAGCAGGATTTTAACTGCTTCAAGGTGTCCATTAGAAACTGCATAAAAAAGATTCTCATTATTATCAATTTCTTTTTTGCTTAGAAATTCAACCACTGGAAGATTTTTGTTTTCCACGGCATGCATCCAGGCAGTCATGCCTAAACGGTCACGAAAATCTAGTCTACTTTGCTCTCTTAGCAACAGCTTAACAATTTTTGTGTTTCCTTCAGCAGCCGCATACATCAATGCGGTTTTACCATTGTTATCCATTACATTAACTTCGGCTCCTTTTTCAATAAGCATATCAGTCAATTCAAAATTTCCTTTTGAAGATGCTATCATTAAAGGAGTAAGTTTATTTTGGTTTGGATTATTGACGGATATTCCTCCTTCAATCAGCAACAGTGCGGTCTCAAAATGGCTGTAGCTAAGAGCGATTATCAGAGCATTAGCTCCGTGTTTGTCAACTGCATTAATATCTGCTCCGGAAAATAACAAACTTTTCAAAATACCTTTCCTTCCGTACTTTGCTGCCAGAAGCAAGGGTGACATTTGAAACTCATTTTCGGGAGAGTGAGGATTTGCACCGGATACCAACAGCAGTTCTGCAATTTTTTCGTGGCCTGACCGGATTGCCCACATTAGGGCAGTTGACCCATTTAGTGAGGTTAAATTCACATTTGCATCGCGATCAATTAATTTCTGCAATATTTCTAAATGACCATTTTGAGAGGCATACATAACTGGTGACATACCAAATTTATTCTGCGAATCATAATTAGCACCATATTTTAACAGCGCTTCCAAAACTTCCACATGTCCTTCATGCGAAGCGAACATTAAAGCAGTCCAATTTTCATTAGTTTCAGCATTAGGATTTGCTCCCTGCTGAAGCAAAAATCTAACTATATCCAGATAACCCATTTTTGTTGCTTCTATAAGTGCAGTATTGCCCAGGGAATCTGTATCATTCAGGCGGGCGCCTTTTTCAACCAGTAATTTAACAATGACTTCTGCACCAATTCTGGACGCGAACATCAGGGGAGTCACCCCGTGAAATCTATCTGTGCCACGTATGTTTACTCTAACACCCTGGGATAAAACACTCTCAACCGCCGGGACACTATTTAAAATTGCAAGCATCAGTTGAGTCCATTCATCTCGATCTTTGGCACTAAGGAGGAAATTTTTCAGTCGATGATTTTTTGGAGAGTCTGTTTTCTTATTTACTGTCTGGGCAAAGGCAAGTTTAGTTGAAAGATATCCGAACGAGCCTTGAAAAAAATCAGTTTTGGAAGGGTAGATTAGTGAAAGTAGAATTGTTGTCCGGATAAATAGTTTCTGGTAAAAAATACGGAACCAGTTCGTCTTTTTTTCCCGGATTACAATATGAAAATAAACTTTTATCATTAGGTGGAGGATTAGTGGCAGAAGCTTAAGTTTTATCGGGGGATGCTTCTACAGGTCTTAGAGATGCACTTATATTAAGTAAGAGTCCCGTCAAAAACATTGAAACCACAAGAGAGGTACCACCATAGCTAATGAAAGGAAGTGGCAAGCCTTTTGTCGGAAGAAGTCCCACAACTACGAAAAGATTCAGAACAATCTGAAGACCAATTAATGTTGTTGCACCAAAAGACAAGTGTTTACCAAATGCATCCTGAGCATTCCAAGCAATCCAGTAGCCTCGCCAGATAAAGACGGAAAAAATGATAATCAGCACAGAAATCCATAAAAACCCCAGTTCCTCCCCAATGATTGCAAAAATAAAATCAGTATGGGCATCAGGCAGGAAAAGTCTTTTTTGAAAACTTTCACCCAGTCCTCTGCCAAACCATCCTCCAGTACCGAGGGCGATAAATGATTGGATGATTTGGAAACCTGAATTTTGCGGATCATCCCAGGGATTCAAAAAAGCCAGCATCCGCTGAACACGGTAGGAATGTGATGCAATCAATAATCCGGCGATTATTCCCATGCCAATCAGACTGCCCGCAATGTGGACTGGACGACCTCCTCCAACGTACAGCATAAGCAAGACTGTTGTAGCAATCAAAATAACATTACCAAAGTCTGGTTGGAGCAAAACAAGAAAAAGATAAATTCCAGTGACTATAAAGTTTGGTGTCAATCCCCGGAAGAAAGAAGCCAGCAATTCCTGTTTTCTCTCCAGGTATGATGCCACATAAATAATCAAAACAACCTTCAGTAATTCAGCAGGCTGAACACTCAATGAACCATAGCGAAGCCAGCGTCGACCTCCTTTTACTTCGTGCCCTATTTCAGGAATTAAAACAAGAATCAGTAAGACTAGTATTCCTAGCATCATCCAAATTGATAATTGTTTCCATTTTTTGTAATTAACAGCCAAAGCAAGGCCCATAGCAGCAAGTCCTGCCAGTACATGGATAAGATGGCGATATAAAAAGTATTGTCCGTCATTGTACTGCAGGTCGGCAAATACACCACCTGTACTGTATATCATAACTGTTCCCCAAGAGAGTAAAAACAAGGTTGCTCCAATCAGGGGCAAATCATAGCGTATTGACATGGCTTTTTGGGAGACAAGAGTGTACGGGTAAGAAGAAAGAAAAAATAATTCTCATTAACTGAATCTGAAAAACTAATTTTCTGATATACATTTTAAGCAGTATGGAATTACTTATTTTGGTCTAAAGTCACATTTCATTAATTTCTTTTTAAACTCATCAAGTTGTTTAGGGTTCTGGTCACGCTTTGTAATAATTTCGAAAACTGCAGATTTGTTTTTTTGAGTTGACATCAAAAATGCTTCCTCAAATGAATTGATTGATTCCGGCCTGTGATATTCCAGCTCAAACATTTCTGAAATTGCCCGGAAGTCAAGATTATGTGGTGTCCCGTAAAACATTTCGAACATTTCTTTTTGCCGGGATATAGGCAGAAATGAGAAAATTCCGCCACCATGATTATTTATAATCACCAGCAAAACAGGCATCTCAGATTCTGCAATCATTTTAAATGAATTAAGATCATGGATGGCAGATAAATCACCAATCAGTAATGTTACCGGTTGTTTTAATCCTGCCGAATAACCGCAAGCTGAAGCAATAAGCCCGTCAATTCCGCTGGCCCCTCGATTGAGAGCTGTGGCCACATCAGCGCCCTTACCGGAACCAAACATATCTACCACTCGAACTGGGAGACTGTTTCCGATAAAAAAAGCAAAATCTTCCGGTATAATTTCAGTCAGTCTCCGTACAAGGCAAAATTCGTCAATCTGTTTTTTTTCAACATTTGAATTAATGTGTTCATCCATCAGATTTTCAACGATTTTTGAAGCATAAAGCCAATCTTCTTTTTTTGATTTTCTTTTATATTTCTTTTTTTCTAACTTTAAAACATTCACTGCATAATGACAAAATTCATCAATATCTGTTTCGATTTTCCAGCGAAAATGATTTGACTGATCATGACGTTCTGAATGATCAGCTATCCATACCATTTGAGGTGCAGGTTTCTGTACCCAGCAAGTTAGCCAGCGTTTTGAAGTAGGCGGGAAACCAATATGCCAAATTGCTTCTGTTTCCCAATTGACGGTGTCCAGTTCTTCATACAGCAACTGATCATAATATGTAATCCTGTTTGGACATTTATTTCCTAGTCGAAGGCCGGCAGTTATATCTGCAAATACAGGCCAGTCAAGTTCTGCAGCCAGCATTCTGACAGAATCAAGCGAATCCCGGGGAACTCTTCCGATGCTCAATATGCCAGATCCAGGACGGTTCTTTATTAATTCCTTTATTTCATCAACCGGCATTATTTTTCGGGGAACGGAATTGCGAACATAGGTTTTTTTATCACTTGTCAGCTTGTATTGAACTTTTTTTCCGTGATCATCAATATCAAAGAAAGGTTCACGGAATGGGAAATTTAGATGTACTGGACCGGACAAAGGAAAATGTGTTTTAAATATTGCATGGTCAATTGTGGTAAGTAAAGCTTCTGCAGAGAATTCCGATCCTGGGCAGCCTGGATCAAAATACCAGCGGACATGCGTACCGAAAAGATGTGTCTGGTTAACTGCCTGATTCGCGCCGGTGTCCTGAAGTTCAGGGGGACGGTCTGCAGTCATCAGAAGAAGAGGTATTTGTTCAACGGAAGCTTCTATAACTGCCGGCAAATAATTTGCCGCTGCAGTCCCGGAAGTACAGATTAACACTGCCGGCAGTCCGGTAGCACGTGCATGACCAAGGGCATAATAAGCAGCTGCACGTTCATCGTAGCATATAACTGCATTTGCCCTTGGATTAGCAGCAACAGCAGAAGTAAGAGGAGTGGAGCGTGATCCTGGCGAAATACAAAAACATTCTGTATCATGCCGCACCAGTTCCTCGATGATCCATTCTCCCCAGCATTTATTCCAATTCACGTCCGACCCAGTAAATATTGCCAACTTTGGAGTTTGATTTCGATCTCTCTCCACTCTTCATCAGGCACAGATCCATCTACAATTCCTGCTCCAGTATAGATTCTCAAAATACGTCCGCATAATAAACCAGAACGAATTCCCACTGCAAATTCTGCCTGGCTCCTGCTTATCCAGCCAACAGGACCAGCGTACCATCCTCTATCAAACGGTTCGAGTTCACGTATGAGAGTACGTGCTTCCGAATCAGGCGTTCCAGAAACTGCAGGAGTTGGGTGAAAAACGGGTAGTAAATCAGAGTCGCTGATCTCCGGTAGCAAGGACCCGTACATCTTGCTTTGCAGATGCTGGACATGTCTAAGTTGAAGCGGTTCGAGATAAGACAGTCTTTCTGTATTATTGCAAAATTGCTGAAGCAGCCGTTCCATCCTTTCCAGTACCATCAAATGTTCTCGCTGTTCTTTTTCACTGTCACGAAGTTCAGAAGCCAGGCGCTGATCATCCTCAATTGTGAGACCTCTGGGGCGAGTCCCGGCAATTGCTTCACTCTCAATTTTCCTTCCGGATCTACGGTACAGCAGTTCCGGACTGATTCCCAAAAATGCATGATGTGCTTCTATCTGAAAACAATAATGAAATGCCTGTGTTGCCTGACCTCTCAATTGCAGCAGCAGTTCAGTAGGATCATAGTCTCGAGCCAGATTGAAAACAGCAGTCCTGGCCAGTACCACTTTGTCTATTTTACCGCGGTCGATGTTTTCAAGTACTTCTTCAACCATACTGCACCATTGCTTGTATCCAGGTATGTCATGACGTTCCAGCTGAATCAATGGACTGTCCGGAATAGTCATGTCTTCCGTTCGCATCGATTCGAGAATAGTCTGCAACTGCTTAAGTTTTGAAGGAGTATTTTCTTTAGGAAATATGTGGCATGCAAGGGTTGCAGATTCGTCTACAAGACTCAATTCAACAAGTGGTAATGTAAGATATGCTGTTCTCCATTTTTTCCATTCAGGTGAAGTTGACGCATTTGCGTCAAAACGCATACCACCAAAAAAACGAACCGTATCAGGAGAATCCTGCACTAATTTTTTTACAGATAGCAAGATATTTTCATAACTTTCTTTTCCATCATAAATTTCGTGTGCAACTCCAATACCTGCAAATTGTTCTTTTTGG
>JAKUUF010000032.1 GCA_022448705.1 SAR324 cluster bacterium
TCCCTTTTCCCCAAAATATCAGTCTTTCCTGAGACAGGTTTTTGAACCTGTTTTGATACAAATTCAATTTTTCCAGAAGTCTATACAGTGAAACATCTTTTTGGAATTCTACTGTAAAGCACTTTCAGAAAAAGTGTCAGTAACTGTACAGAAATCTCTTTCGTATTCAAAATAATTTTTTGCCATGAAGTGACAGTTTTCAAAAATTTACAGAAATGGCAAATAAAATTGTACAAATGAAGAAAACTCTATCCGGAAGATTTTTTGTTCATTTGTTGCTTGGTTTGTCTCTGCTGTTCACGGCGCTTGCGTCCTGCTTCAGCAAGAGCTTCACGGTTTGAATCATCCACGTGCATGTAGCGATTGCGCCAGAGGTCGTTTTCATCGGCTGTCCAGGCAAAAGGAGCCTGTACTGTAGTTCGTGGCTGCCAGGACTTCTCCAGCAAATCAAATGCCTCGCCGATCAAAGCCTGCTGCATAGGAACATCCCATGGTTTCCCGCATGGATTCCCAAGCGGGAAATCAACAAACAAAAATCGCGGCACCCCACATTCTTCCACAATATCACGTGCAGAACCGATTACCACGGTGCAGATTCCTTCGGACTCAAGATGACGGGCAACCAAACTCACGGTTTGGTGGCAGACTGGTCAAAGCGGGACCAGGATGGCAATGTCCACTCCGTCTTCTTCACACCAGTTGAAGATCAATGGTGCATCAGATTCCCGGGTCTGACGCTGGCTGTAGGTCGTCGGTGCACCATAATACCTGGGAGACACTTTGCCAATCTGTCCAGACTGCTGAAGCTCCTGCAAGCGGTTCAGTGGCAAATAGGTGTCTAGGTCATCCGTGTGCGTTGTATCCTTGTCCCACTCCATATCTTTGGTGTACAACGCTTCCGGAACCGGATAGGAGGATTCTGCGTAAGGTCGTTTCTGAGGGCGTGACTCTCCTTCAGGCAGACTTTGCCAATGCGCTGGAAGGGTGGCTGTGGTGACAACCCCCACCGTGCAATCCGACAACGGTTTGCTGAGCATATTAAATGGAACCTCTTTATGATAGACCCACTGATAAGGCTGGGTGTATCCTTGCGCTGCATAATACTCACGAGATTTATCAATGTAGCTCACAAATGAGCGATGAGTTCGGCGTTCAGGCATGGCAATCTTTACAGAAGATTAATAGGATTTTTCCATGTAATTTCTCTGAAAACTGGTATTCATCACAATATTGAAATTTAAACATTTCATACTGCAAAATATAAATACACAGAAAAAGTTAATATAAATCAGAAATACTTCAAAAAAATTAAAAATATTATTTGCTTTTTTTTTTTTCTCATGTCAACCTAGAGAGTTAGATTTTGTTAAACCGTTTTTTACGGTAACTAAAAATCAAAACTCCCACCACAAGAGCTTTGTCCATTATCCAAGTGCGAATATTATAAATACTGCATCGAATTTTT
This sequence comes from SAR324 cluster bacterium, assembly GCA_022448705.1. GTDB lineage: Bacteria > SAR324 > SAR324 > SAR324 > NAC60-12 > Arctic96AD-7. Next base: position 1,466 of record JAKUUF010000032.1, read on the forward strand.
TCCTATGCATGGAGAAAAATTCGCACGCAGTGTTCTGGGGTAACAGATAAAGCCTGAAATTGACAGTCCTGTACTGTGTGACAAAACTATTCTGCGGGAATTTTTTCTCAATTGAAAGCAGGTTTTGATTATTTTCTTACAAAATAAGACCAGCAGCAACCCTAGCCATATTCAGTTTTTATGCCTTCATCTTTAGAAAATCGCCATCGCATTCGTCGATCTTTCGGCAGTCTTAGCGCACCAATAAATGTTCCACATTTGCTGAAAGTACAATTGGACTCATTTGAACGTTTTCTGCAACGTGAAGTACCTCCAGACCAGCGAGAGGACAAAGGACTTGAAGCTGTGTTCCGTTCTGTTTTTCCTGTTTCAGATTTCAGCGGTTCATCTACCCTTGAATTTGTCCATTATCGTCTAGGTGATCCAAAATATTCTGTAGAGGAATGCAGGGTAAGAGGAGTTACATATGCATGTCCGATCAGGGCAGCATTACGCCTGATAGTATGGGAAAAAGATACAGATTCAGAAGTAAAACATATTCGGGATATTAAGGAGCAGGATATTTATTTAGGTGAATTGCCTCTAATGACACCAACCGGATCTTTTATCATAAATGGAACTGAGCGGGTGATTGTAAGCCAGATGCACAAAAGCCCCGGAGTTGTTTTCACACATGACAAGGGAAAAAGTCATTCGAGCGGGAAGCTTCTTTATTCTGCAAGGGTGATCCCACAGCGAGGATCTTGGCTTGATTTTGAGTTTGACGCCAAGGATGTGCTTTATGTTCGTATCGACCGCCGCAGAAAATTTCATGCAACAATTCTGCTCAGAGCTCTGGGTTATACTGAAGATCAGCTTCTGAAGTATTTTTATCAGTTTGAAAAACTTGATTTAAGTGATGTTAAGCCTGGACTGGACCCTGACGCTCAATCATATTACATCATACTGGATGAGGAAATTATACTGGATCAGCGACTGCAGCTTCCTATCACTGATCCAAAAACAGGTGAAGTTTTAGTAAATTCTGGACAGCGCATAAACAAGCGACTGTTGAAAAAACTCCAGAAATCAAAGGTTAAACGTCTTAATGTGACGCTTAATGAACTGAAAGGTCGCATTGTAGCCCAAACTATTTATAAAGATGGAAGTAAGGATGAACTAATTCCATGTAACACTCCTTTAACTGCAGAGCTGTTGACTAAACTCGCGGAAAACGGCATCACTGAAGTTGATCTGCTGCACATAGGGCCTCAAAATGTTGGTTCATCTCTCCGTGATACATTAGCACTGGATAAATTAAGTTCACCGGAACAATCACTGATTGAGCTTTACAAAAAGATGAAGCCCGGTGATCCCCCAACTTTGGAAGCAGCACATTTGATGCTTCAGAATTTCTTTTTCAAAAGAGAGCGTTACAGTCTTTCAAAAGTCGGGAGATTAAAATTAAATGAAAAACTGATACTTGATGATCCGCTGGATAACACAGTGCTTACTGAAGAAGATATTTTAAAGACCGTAAAATATCTGCTTGAGCTAAAAGGCGGGCATCCAAACAGGATGATAGATGATATTGACCACCTCGGAAACAGAAGAGTCCGGAGCGTAGGAGAACTACTGGAGACACAGTTCCGTATTGGGCTGGTAAGAATGGAGCGCACCATCAAGGAACGTATGTCTTTACAGGATTCTGAAACCATGATGCTCCACGATATAGTTAACGCAAAACCAGTTGCCGGAGCAATTCATGAATTTTTTGGGAGCAGTCAACTGTCTCAATTTATGGACCAGACCAATCCGCTTTCCGAAATTACTCATAAACGCCGCTTGAGTGCCCTCGGACCCGGAGGCTTAACAAGGGAGCGTGCTGGTTTTGATGTACGCGATGTACATTCTTCTCACTATGGCAGAATTTGTCCTATTGAAACTCCAGAAGGGCCGAATATCGGTTTGATTGCTTCGCTTGCAACATTCGGAAGAGTGAATGAATTCGGTTTTATAGAGACACCATATTTAAAAGTAGAAGACAGCATAGTATCCAAAAATGTGGAGTACCTTACAGCGATTGAGGAGGAAAAATTCAGTATTGCCCAGGCAAACGCCGTACTCGATAAGAAAAAGGCTTTCGTAAACGACTTCATCACTTCCAGAGTTGGAAGTGAATTCAGTATGGTTTTAAAGGAAAATATTGATTACATAGACATTTCTCCTCGTCAGTTAGTTTCTGTTGCCGCGGCAATGATACCTTTCCTTGAACATGATGACGCAAACCGTGCACTTATGGGATCAAACATGCAGCGTCAGGGAGTACCATTGGTAAAGCCTAAAGCTCCCCTTGTGGGTACCGGCATGGAACACCAGGTAGCTATGGACTCGGGAAGCTGTGTTGTGGCCACTCGTTCTGGCATTGTGGATAATGTTGATGCCGGCAGAGTGGTTATACAGGCGGATGTTGATCTTTCCAGTGAAGACTCAATCGTGCCGGCTAACGTTGACATATACCATTTAATCAAGTATCGACGCTCAAATCAAAACACATGTATAAATCAGCGTCCGATAGTAAAAATTGGAGATCGGATTGAAGCTGGTGATGTTATTGCTGACGGTTCATGTACAGAGAGCGGTGAACTGGCTCTTGGTCAGAACATCAACATTGCATTCATGCCATGGCGCGGATACAACTTTGAGGATTCAATAATGGTGTCACAGCGCCTACTGCATGAAGACAGCTTTACATCTGTGCATATTGATGTTCTTGACACTGTTGCACGAGACACAAAATTAGGCAAAGAAGAGATCACAAGGGATATTCCAAATGTAAGTGAAGATGCCCTGAAAAATCTTGATGATAGCGGCATTATTGCTGTTGGTACAAGCGTCAAATCACATGATATCTTGGTAGGTAAAGTAACCCCAAAAGGAGAATCACAACTCAATCCTGAAGAGAAACTTCTTCGTGCAATTTTTGGTGAGAAAGCCGGAGACGTCAGGGATACTTCATTGCGTGTTCCTCAGGGCGTTGATGGCGTGGTTACAGATGTTGTGGTATTTAATCGTGAAGGAGTGGAACGTGATGAGCGGACCAGACAGATTGAGCAGGAACTGCTGGCACGTTATGAAAAAGACCACTACGACGAAATGCGCATTGTACACAGTAATCTTGTGAATCGTATTCTTTCTGTTGCTGAGAAAAAGCCTCTCTCTGCCGATGTACTTTCCCTTCAGGGAGAAGTGCTTGCTTCAAAAGGTACAAAAATAAGTCAGGAAGTACTGCAGGAAATTCCTCTGAAATCAACAGACGGAATTCAGGTTAAAGATAAAAGCATTAACTTAAAGGTTGGAACTTTTGTACGTAATGCTCTGCAGCAAATGTACTTGCTGGAAAATGTTTACCAAGATCGCTGCGAAAAAGTTTCCAAGGGTGATGACCTCCCTCCAGGGGTAATCCGCATGATAAAAGTTTATATTGCAATTAAGCGGAAACTTTCTGTTGGAGACAAAATGGCGGGCCGACATGGCAACAAAGGAGTTGTTTCTACTGTTCAGCCAATTGAAAATATGCCCTATATGGAGGATGGAACTCCTGTTGATATAGTACTCAATCCACTTGGTGTCCCTTCACGAATGAATGTCGGACAAGTGCTTGAGACTCATCTTGGCCGAGTTGCAAAGGGCTTAGGAAATAAGGTTCAGGAGTTTCTGGAGCTGAACAATCCTGCTGACCAAATCAGGCGTTTTCTGAAAAAAGTATATGATTGTCCTGTGGCCAAAAAACATTTTGACTCTATGGACGATAAAACTTTTTTGGAGTTTGTAAAAAAATACAAGCCCGGCATTCATATGTCTACACCAGTATTTGATGGAGCAAAAGAATCGGATATTCAAAAAATGGCAGAAATGGCAGGATTATCAAAATCAGGTCAAGTCTGGCTTTATGACGGCATGACTGGTGAGCGATTCAGTCAGAAGGTGACTGTGGGTTATGCCTACATAATGAAGTTGCATCACCTTGTAGATGAAAAAATTCATGCCAGGTCAATCGGCCCATATTCTCTGGTTACACAACAGCCTCTTGGAGGTAAAGCTCAATTCGGAGGTCAGCGTTTTGGAGAGATGGAAGTCTGGGCACTTGAAGCCTACGGAGCTGCTTACACACTTCAGGAATTGCTTACAGTTAAATCTGATGACGTCCATGGACGTAATAAAATTTATGAATCTATTGTCAAAGGAAGGCATCAACTGGATACGGGTTTGCCCGAATCATTCAAGGTTCTTATAAGTGAGCTGAAAAGTTTATGCCTAAACATCGAACTACTTCAAAAAGCTGATGAAGATGAAGAGGGGGAAAGCCTTGAAGAGTTGGAAGAAGGCGCACAAGATGCTGACAGTACATCAATTTCTGCAGCTGATTCTGAAACCGAATCTGTGGAGAAAACGGAAGAGGTTGATGAGCTTGCAGTAACAGCATAGTTTCCTGATATAAACCAAAAACCATAAAGCATCAACAAAATATGGCACTTAGAGATTTATTTGAAATTGCAGAAAATCCGAATAATTACTCCGCAGTACGGATAAAAATTGCCACTTCAGATGAAGTTACTTCATGGTCACATGGTGAAGTCCGCACTTCGGAAACCATTAACTACCGGACATTTAAGCCGGAACGAGATGGTCTGTTTTGCGGCAAGATTTTCGGCCCGGTACATGACTATGAATGTATCTGCGGTAAATACAAACGCATGAAGCATAGAGGAATTACCTGTGAAAAATGTGGTGTAGAAGTGATTGAATCAAAGGTGCGCAGGGACAGGATGGGTAATATCAAACTTGCATGTCCAGTATCTCATGTCTGGTTTCTAAAGGGAGTCCCCAGCCGCATTGCAACAATTCTTGACATGATGCTTAGGGATTTGGAGCGAGTACTATATTTTGATGCATACATTGTGCTGGATCCGGGAGATTCTGATCTTGAACCATTGGAATTGGTTGAAGAAGATCAATATCGTGAATTGGAAGAAAACCATCCTGATTTAAAGTTGGGAATGGGAGCAGAGGCTGTACAGACGCTCCTTAGAAGAATTGACCTGGAAGAGCTCGAAAATCAGCTGCAAATAGAGATGCGTGAAGTTAATTCGGAAACGCGTCGCAAACGGATCGCAAAAAGACTCAATGTAATCAGCCGACTTTTAAAGTCCGGCAATGCTGTAGATTCAATGATAATCGATAATTTACCTGTGCTTCCGCCTGAACTGAGACCTTTGGTACCTCTTGAAGGTGGAAGGTTTGCAACAAGTGATCTTAATGATTTGTACCGTCGAGTTATTCACAGAAACAATCGTCTCAAACGCCTTATCGAACTGCGTGCACCAGGAATAATTGTCAAAAATGAAAAACGCATGCTTCAGGAATCTGTAGACGCGCTTTTTGATAATGGACGTCGTGGTCGTCCAATGGTTGGTTCAAACAAAAGACCACTCAAGTCTATCAGTGATATGCTCAAGGGCAAACAGGGACGTTTCCGACAAAACCTGCTGGGTAAACGTGTAGATTACTCCGGACGTACTGTAATTGTGGTCGGTCCTGAGTTAAAACTTCATCAATGTGGTTTGCCTAAAAAAATGGCATTGGAGCTTTTCAAGCCCTTCATTTTTCATAAATTGATCGATTACCAGGAAATTCATACAATAAAAAATGCCAAGAAAGTACTGGAGGAAAATCCTCCTGAAGTCTGGGCCATCCTTGAAGAAGTTGTCAGAGAACATCCTGTTTTACTTAACCGTGCTCCAACTCTTCATCGCCTTGGAATCCAGGCATTTGAACCAATTTTGATCGAAGGTAAAGCCATCCAGCTTCATCCTCTTGTATGTACTGCGTTCAATGCTGATTTTGACGGTGATCAAATGGCGGTTCATGTACCTCTTTCAGTGGAAGCACAACTGGAATCTAAAATACTGATGATGTCCACAAACAATGTGCTCTCTCCGGCAAACGGCAAACCTGTAATGACACCTACCCAGGATATGGTACTTGGACTGTACTGGATTACTCGGGCACGTGCAGGAGTAATGGGTGAAGGTAAAATATTCTCGAATCGTGAAGAAGTGCAGACAGCGTTTGACCATGGCCGAGTGGATTTACACGCAAAAATAAAAGTCCGCTTAGAAACAAACAATATGAACCCAACAGATCCGCAAAGCCAGACTGCTGATGGCAGCAAACCTGTGGTGGAATCAACAGTTGGACGTGTGCTGCTTTCCATGGTCGTTCCAGAGGAAGTGTCATTTGAGTCAGTAAATATGCACCTGAAGAAAAAACATATGGCGGAGCTTGTGGATGAATCTTTTCGCAAGGCCGGCAGCATTAAAACAGTGAAAATGTTGGATGATCTGAAAAACTTGGGTTATGCATATGCCACTAAAGCCGGTTTTTCCATTGGAATGGATGATATGGTTATTCCAGAGGAAAAAGAATCTCAATTAAAAAAAGCACAGTCCGAAGTTAACATCATCAATATGCAGCACCAGGACGGTTTGATTACAGATGGTGAACGATACAACCAGGTTATAGATATTTGGGCACGGACTACCGAAAAAATTGCTGAAAAAATGTCTGCAGGTCTTTCAGATGAAATCATTGATGAAGAGGGGGTTCACAAAGTAAATTCAATATTTATGATGGCAGACTCCGGAGCACGAGGCAGCAACCAGCAAATGAAACAGTTGGCTGGCATGCGAGGTTTGATGGCAAAACCTTCAGGAGAAATTATAGAAACACCCATACACGCAAATTTTCGTGAAGGACTCAATGTGCTTGAATACTTTATTTCAACACATGGTGCCAGAAAAGGATTGGCTGATACGGCATTAAAAACCGCAAACTCCGGATATCTGACCAGACGCTTGGTGGATGTATCCCAGGACAGTGTGGTGTTGGAAGAAGACTGCGGAACCCTGGATGGAATTGAAATGACTGCACTTATAGAATCCGGGGAAATCATTGAGCCACTGGGAGACCGTATCTTAGGTCGAGTTTTACTTGAAGACGTAATTGATCCAGATTCTGAATATGAAATCCTGATTCCTGCAGGAACACTGATCAATGAGACAGAAAGAGATGCAATCGAGAATACCAGGATAGAAAAAGTGCAAATACGATCACCTCTAACCTGCATGACGGAAAAAGGTGTATGCAGGCTTTGTTATGGTCGCGATTTATGCCATGGAGGTTTAGTAAATTTAGGAGAAACCGTAGGCGTGATTGCCGCCCAAAGCATTGGAGAACCAGGAACTCAGCTGACCATGCGGACTTTCCACATTGGTGGAACAGCCAGTAGATCAGTGGAACAAAATAAGTGGGAAGCAAGTTTCAGCGGTGTACTGCGCTTCGATGATCTTAAAGAAGTTAAAAACCGCGAAGGAAATATAGTGATCCTTGGACGTCGCGGAGAAGCAGTAATCGTTGAAGGCGAAAAAACAATAAAGCCAAAAGCATTAGGTGACCTTGAAAATGAAAGAGAACGTGAAAGGCGCCCGCTGCCAATGGGAGCAACTTTGATCAAGCAGGAAGGTGAATTCGTAGAACAGGGGGAACTAATTGCAGAGTGGGACCCTTTTTCCGTTCCAATCATAACAGATGTCTCCGGAACAGTAGAATTTAAGGACATCAGTGAAGGAGAAACTTTCAAGGAGCAGGTCGATGAAGTTTCAGGTGTTTCACGAAAAGTCATTCATGAATCTCAAAGCATGGAACAACGTCCATTAATCGCAATCTGTGATAAAAAGAAAAAAACAGTTATCCGCGAAAATGGGACTCCAACAGAATTTGCCCTGCCGATCAAATCTGAATTAATGGTTGAAAACGGGATTGAAGTTCATGCTGGAGATGTACTCGCAAAAATTCCAAGAGAACTAGCTAGAAACAAGGATATTACAGGTGGCCTGCCAAGGGTGGCAGAACTATTTGAAGCACGTGTTCCCAAGGATCAGGCAGTTATTTCTGAAATTGACGGCATAGTTGAATTTGACGCAGATGTGAAGAAAAAACAGCGTATCCGTATACGGCCTGAAGATGGCAAAGGTGATTCAAAAGAATATCTGATTCCAAGGGGAAGACATATTACGGTACATATGGGGGAATATGTTCGTGCCGGCGACCCTCTCATAGACGGTTCTCCTAATCCGCACGATATCCTTGCCGTCAAGGGATCAAAAGCACTGCAGAAATATCTGGTGGATGAAGTTCAGCAGGTTTATAGACTTCAGGGTGTCGGTATCAACGATAAGCATATTGAAGTAATAGTACGTCAAATGCTTCGAAAAGCATATGTCGAAGACCCAGGAGATTCGAGTTTACTCGTTGGTCAGGAAATTACACGCAGTGAACTTAATCATATAAATCGTGAGCTTGTTGCAGAAGGGAAACAGCCTGCGCGATCTAAACCTAAATTACTTGGTATAACAAAAGCTTCACTGGGAACTGATTCATTCATTTCAGCAGCATCCTTTCAGGATACAACAAAAGTATTAACAGATGCATCATTGGGAGGAAAACACGACACTTTCCGAGGTTTGAAAGAGAACGTTATTCTCGGAAGATTAATCCCTGCTGGTACTGGATTTGATGCTTTCGAAAATGTCGATTACGAACTTGCAGATGGTGTGATTGATCCTGAAGCTTTACGACGTGCGGCAGATGAAGCAGCAAGAGCTGCAATGGAAAGGGAATTAGCTGAAACCGGCGAATATACAAATCCTGAATTTCTGGTTACAGAAGAAAGAGAATCTGCCTGACTAAAATTGCAGCTCAGTTCTTAAATTCAAAATAGCTTATCCTGCTAAACTTTTTGTGCAATAAATACAGTAGTAGTTAAGGAATTTGCACAATGATTGTTGAAAAGTTCAGCTCAGTAAAAGAGTTAAAAATACAGCACCAGTCATGATGATTTGAGTTTTTTTGTGTAATACTGGTGCTTAAAGATTTTAAAACACAAGTCTCAGGTGATTCATCAAACAGATTAGTTAAATCAGAAAGCATGATTGAGAACACATATCATTTATTCGACCAGGGCAGGCTGTTTAAACTATCTACAGCATGACGTTTTCAATACGTTTCAAGTACTTGATAATTTTTGGAAATATCCTCAATTGTAACTGACATCTCTCCCTTCCTGCAGCAAAATATTATTTCAATAAATTCCTGTTTTTAAAAAAACTATCTGAATATACTGATACACATGAAGAAAAATGTGATTTCAGAAAAACAGCTCTCTGCTGAAGCGGCTTGCGATTACGTGAAAGACGGAATGATAGTGGGGCTTGGAACCGGCACAACAGCAGAGTTTGCTGTTAGAAAAATAGGGAAGCTCGTTCGTGACGGACTTTCCATCAGAGGCATTCCTACTTCAAACAGAACCAAAGAACTAGCTGAGGCGGAAGGAATACCCTTGATTGATTTTTCTGAGTCAATGTTCATTGATTTAACTATTGATGGTGCAGACGAGATTGATGGGAACTTAAACATGATTAAAGGTGGAGGCGCGGCACTGCTTCAGGAGAAAATTGTTGCGTCGGTATCAAGGGCAGAAATAATTGTTGTAAACAGGACTAAGCTGGTAGATCAGTTGGGAGTATTCCCTTTACCTGTGGAAGTTATTCCCTTCGGCTGGCAGGTAGTTTTTAATCAACTAGAATCACTACACGGGAATCCGGACTTGAGACTAAATAAGGGAAAGCCGCTAGTAACAGACCAGGGAAATTATATTATAGATTGTCATTTCCGAAAAATTGAAAATCCAAAACTGCTGGAACATCAGCTGAATATGATCCCAGGAGTTGTGGAGAATGGATTGTTTATCAATTTATGTACAAAAATGATCATTGCTGATGGAGAGCAGCTGACTGTTAAGGACCGAAATTGAGTAAATCTGAAGTCTTAAAATCACTCACATCTAGACAAAAATGTGTTAAAAAATTAACATGTAGATTCAGTAATTTTGTTGAAATTTATAAAGAAAATAGGGAGATAAATGTCTGTTAGAATAGCAATTAATGGTTTTGGACGTATTGGACGAATGGTTTTACGTGAGGCGAATAAAAACCCTAATGTTGAGATTGTTGCCATAAACGACCTCGTGCCATCCGACAACTTGGCGTATTTACTTAAATATGATTCCACACATGGACGATTCAATGGTGAAGTACTGGCAGGACAAAACAGCATAGAAATTAATGGTAAAAAAATTGAGTGCCTTTCAGAAAAAAATCCCGGTGACCTACCCTGGAGTGATCTAAAAATTGATTATGTGATTGAATCTACTGGATTATTTACAGCCAGTGAAAAAGCAGCAGAGCATTTGAAAGCTGGAGCAAAAAAAGTTGTCATTTCAGCCCCCACAAAGTCTCCCGAGATAAAAACTTTGGTTATGGGAGTTAACCACGAAAAATATGACCCACGTAAGGACAATATTGTTTCGAATGCTTCTTGTACAACAAACTGCTTGGCTCCTATTGTCAAGGTGGTCCTTGACAAGTATGGAATTGAAGAAGGGTTGATGACAACTGTGCATGCTGTAACTGCAACTCAGCCAACTTTGGACGGGCCATCTAAAAAAGACTGGCGAGGTGGTCGCGGGGGCAATCAGAATATTATACCTGCCTCGACTGGTGCAGCAAAAGCAGTTGGACTCTGTATCCCTGAAATAGCAGGAAAAATAACCGGCATGTCATTCCGTGTTCCAACTCCAAATGTTTCTGTTGTAGATTTAACAGTAAAACTCTCAAAATCCACCAGCTATGACGACATAAATGCTTCAATGGAATCCGCATCAAAAGGAAATCTGAAAGGAATTTTAGGCTATACCGATGAGGATGTTGTTTCCAGTGATTTCATAGGAAGTACCTACTCTTCTATATATGATGCCGGTGCAGGAATTGGGTTGAATGATAAATTTTTCAAACTGGTCTCATGGTATGATAATGAAATGGGATACTCTGCCCGCTTAATTGACCTTGTTGAGTACATGGAAACAAGAAACTGAAAATGTTTCATCGTTCAAGGCTCAGTGGGCCATACCTTTTGTCTTTGAATATTGACTTAATAAATCTCCCTTCCAGCTTTAATAGTAATCTTTGCACCTCTTCAGAGTATTCCTTTTTCAATGCATAAAGTAGAGCTCAAAGAAATCGGTCTTGACATCGGACTGGCGTTCGCAAGGCATTTCTATAAAACTGATTATCTGCATTATGGCTTATGGACAGATGGCTTGACCGTTGAAC
>JAKUUF010000033.1 GCA_022448705.1 SAR324 cluster bacterium
TTTAGCCATAGCAGTTATTTTTCCTGCCACAAAAGTATGGAGGATTGCACAAAGAAAAATGAAGGATGCCCATAGATTAAAAGGGGCATGATTAATACGATATGACAATACGGCCATCAAACCTTTATTTTCCAGAATTTCATCATCACCGTAGTTTCCCAGTGGTGTAGGAAAAGATGCAGCGTCTTGGCCACCAGCATATGCAAGTACTGCAAAACCTGTTAAAAAGAATAATCCGACAAGATATTTTTGAATACAACTCATTTAAAAAACATTTTTATTGTTAAATTATATTTTTTGAATTGCTTAATAAACTATTATATTTTCTGAAAATGTCAAAGCCGACAGGGAATTTGATCAAAATATTAGCAACTAAATTGACGTGATTTTATTTGATAATTCTGGGATAATATGCAACCAGATTTAGAACATTTTTTTAAGCATTAAGTTAATTGTGGCCAAAATAAGAAAGCAAAAAAAATCAGGAATGCTGAGACGACAGCAACAAAAGCGTCATAACAAAATGATTCGTCGGCGCAAGACAATGCCGAAGCGAAAACCACAGCTGCAAAACTCTCCACAACTTGAACAACTTTTAAATGCCCTTCCTACTTTAGCATTTGAACCTGAATTGGTTGATTTGAGCATGGATAAGGCCAGGCTCATTGAATTAATGAAGAAAGATCAAACAGAACCAGATATGTTGATGGATCTGTTGTCAGAAGAATTTGTTTCTGAACTTGACCAAAGACTCGCAATGCTGGAAGCAGCGCATTCAGAGAAATCTATAAAGTCTGCTTTGGCAAAAGCAACACGACATCAGCTCGCAGAAAGCAGCAAAATTCCTCACATTTCTAATCCTGTTATTGTTGCTATTTTCCTCAAAACGCGTTCTGCTCTGGAAGGCCGGGAACTTGACCTTGCTGGACTGCCTGGAGCAATGAAGGAGTTTGAGCAAAAAAATCATGAGCATATTAAGCTGCTAACCGAACAAATACAAACAGGCGAAAAAGATGAACTAGGTTCAGTTGCAGATGATGAGCACCATGTGGAAGAGGAATTCGAAAAAAGGATTCCACCTGTAGAAGAGGAGGTTTATAAAAAATTTCTAGATCTTGTGCCTGCAGAAAAACAAGAGCGAACTGAGGAAGATTTGGAAGTTTTCCTAGTTGATTTCCAGCCTCCAAATATAAAGGAGTGGGACTCTGGCATGGTAAAACATTTTATTGGGGAATGGTTCGTAGAAAACGCCAATCCTTTGAAAGAAGACTTAGATAGTATGAGAGAATCTTTATTAAGTCTGTTTCAGTTTCTTGATAGAGAGGAATTATTACCTGGAGGTGTTTTTGATCAGGTGTCTGCATTTTTGGAAAAGTAAGAAAAACTGGATTTACTGTGAGAATTCAGTATCACGCTAAAAATTCTTTACAGTGATAATTTAAACAAATTCATGTTCAAACAACCCGAAAATAAGCAGATTCAGGAACAAACTCAGATACTGGTTTTGGATGATGAACCCAGTATCCGCTGGGTGATGGACCGGACCCTTTCACAAGGAGGTTATATTCCTCGTCTTGCCGCTGATGCTCCTGAAGCAAGGCAGCTGCTTAAAAATCATTCGATCCGCCTGGCTTTTGTTGACATCAATCTTCCCGGACAAGACGGTCTTTCATTTACCCGCGAAATGTTGAAAAAGTATCCGTCGCTGCTGACAATTGTGATGACTGGTGAAAGTACAATGTACACTACTGTGGAAGCAATGAAATCGGGTGTTTTCGACTACCTGCCCAAGCCTTTCAATATTGAGGAAATTGAAGAGCTTGTAAGGCGTGCGCTGCGAGTACCGTTGAAAATAAAGGGGTCCGCAGGAACTAAATCAGAAAAACCGGATGATGATTTACTCACTGGTCAAAGCAAAGCAATGCGTGAGCTTTACAAGTCTATTGGAAGAGTTGCTGCTACAGATTTAACAGTTCTCATTCAGGGTGAAAGTGGTACAGGGAAGGAATTGATTGCACGTTCCATCCACCGGCACTCTTTACGTTCCAGTCAAGCCTTTGTTGCAATAAATTGTGCGGCTATTCCCTCAGAACTGATGGAATCGGAATTGTTCGGTCATGAAAAAGGTGCTTTTACTGGTGCAACCGAACGTAAGCATGGTAAACTGGAACTTGCCAGTCAAGGCACGTTATTTTTGGACGAAATCGGTGATATGCCGATGAACCTCCAAAGCAAGTTGTTGAGAGTCTTGCAGGAAAAACAATTTGAGCGGCTTGGTGGAAAAGAACTGATAACAACTGATATGCGGATAATTGCCGCAACTCACCAGAATCTGTTTCATTTAATTCAAAATTCCCAGTTCAGGACTGATCTTTATTACAGATTGAATGTTTTTCCTATCAACATTGCTCCATTAAGAGAACGCAAAGAAGATATTCCAGTTTTGGTTGAGCATTTTCTGCAAAAAGGGAGTAAAGAAATGGCAGTAGGCAGAAAAGTAGTTGAGCCTGAAGCGATGAAGGTGCTAACTAATTATGAATGGCCCGGAAACATAAGAGAGCTGGAAAATACAGTCAAGAGCTTGATGATCACTAATGTTACAGGCACAATTACACTTGATTCATTACCAAAAAATTTACTCACACCTGAATGTTTATCGGACTCCACAGAAAGTTTGGAAGAAGTTGCCTTTGGAAAACTTGAGCAGCCTGTAAAAAATGCTGTTGAATTAAACAGCAATTTACTTTTGGCAGAAGTGATTTCCCAGGTGGAGCGACCATTGATCAGTTTACTTCTTCAGCAAACTAACTGGAATCAGCAAAGAACAGCAAGAATTCTGGGAATAAACCGCAACACCCTGCGTAAAAAAATCAAAACGCTGGGCCTGAAATAAATAAAAAAATGACTGGTCAGAATCCTACAACAACATTTGATCGTGTTTATGATGTAATACTTAAACGTAAGCAAAGTTCTCCGGAAACATCATATGTTGCCTACTTGATGGATGAGGGTACAGACATGATTTTAAAAAAAATCTGCGAAGAATCTGCTGAAGTAATTATTGCTGCAAAAAATGAAAACAGGACGGAGCAGATTCACGAATTAGCAGATCTTTGGTTTCACATGCTTGTACTGATGGGGCACAAGGGGATAACTTTAACGGATATTTCTCGAGAACTGGAAAACAGATTTGGTCAGTCCGGTTTTGATGAAAAAGCAAATCGCTAATCAATTAACATAAAGAAAACAAACAAAAATGCCTTCGAAATCAACCTCTAGTAAAAACTCAGCAAAAAAGCACCAGTCTAAAATTGAGTCAATATTTAAACCTTTCACTATACATGGGATTAAATTCCGGAACAGAATTCTTGCTCCGCCAACAATAGATGATCACTCAGATGTAAACGGTAAAGTAACTCCTGCAATTATCAAACATTACCGCACTCTGGCAAGACAAGGTGTAGGTACAATAATTTTGGAATCTGCTTATGTGATCAAGCAGGGGAGGAGTCATGTAAACCAATTAGGGATATCGGAAGAGGACCATCTTGATGGATTAGAAAAATTAGTAAATGGAGTAAAAAAGGAGGGAGCCACCATAGGGATAAGACTAACTCATGCAGGTGCACATACTTCTGAAAGTGCATGTGGTGAGCAGCCGGTAGCACCTTCCGTTTTGAACTTTGGCCGGGATTATGACATCAGTCGTGAATTTGAACAGGGGGATGTTGAAGAAATTATTCTTAGTTTTGTTCATGCAGCTGAACGTGCAACAGAAGTTGGTATGGATTTTATCGAAATCAACGGGGCAGAACAGCATTTACTGGATCAATGCTGCTGTGTTAAACTCAATTCGCGTGATGATGAGTATAGCGCAAAAAAAATTGAAAATAGATTTAAATTGGCTGTAGAAATTATCACCGCCATTAAAAAACGTAAATCAGTCAATATCCCCATTAGCTATTACTTTTCAATTTTTGACAAAATCGAAGATGGCTTTAAACCAAAAGATCTAAATACCATGTTGAAATTGCTTGAAAAAGCCGGAGTGCAAATTTTCCATCCTCTTGCTGCACACGCGATGAACAAGTGTTTTGAAAACAAAGATCCTCTCTGCCAATGGACAGCAAAGTATACAAACAAACCATTAATAATTAATGGGAATATAAAGTCACCTCAGCTGCTGGAGGAAGCGGCAACATTAGGTTGTGCAGACTGGTATGCAATGGATCAAAGTATTTTTGAGCGTTTACAATGGTATGAATTTCTGGAGAGAAAAATAAATCCATAATACTTAAATTTTTATTCAGAATTTGTCCTGATCAGTAATAAAAAACTTCAAATGTACCTGCCTATGCGGGGCCATACTTACAGGCTGTAACCACTCGGAATCTGTTGTTTATATCAGGGAAAACCTCACTTGATCCGGAAAATGGAGTGTAAGCTGGGACTTTATTCTCAGAAAATTGTCACCTACTGCTTGCAAATCTGAAATTTTTTTTGCATGCAGTAGGTTCAAGTTTGGGCCAAATACTGAAGGTGAAGATTTCATGACAATTTTTTAGTCGGTTTGACGATTCAAGACCTGCAAGAGCATGTATTGAAGTAAGTAAATCGTCAAAAGGAGTGGACATAGGAATAGAAGCAATTGATCAAATTTATGAAGTAAGTTAATCACAATTAAACTGTCAAATGCAATGTCGACATTGAACGTAGCCATAGCAGGATTCGGAACAATTGGAAGCGGTGTGGCCCATGTTTTAGCACAGCACGGGGAGCACCCGGATACGAAAATAAATTTAGTGGGTATACTTGAAAGAGATACCCAGGGAGCCTATGTCCGTTCGATGTTTGAACAAAATCCGGAATTATTTTATGAAAACCTTGAGCAGCTCCTGGATGATAAGGAAGTAGATGTTATAGTTGAAACAATAGGAGGAAAAGACTTTGCCCGTGATCTTATATCAAATGCCTTAAAAAAAGGTAAACATGTAATTACTGCAAATAAAGATTTGGTTGCAGTACATGGCTCAGAATTAACAACGATTGCAAGAGAAAACGGGCGTCACCTGCTGTTTGAAGCTGCGGTTGCTGGAGCAATTCCAGTATTACGGTTGCTGAAAGATTATCTACAAGTTCGTGATATACAAGGTATACAGGGTATTTTGAACGGCACTACTAATTACATTCTGTCTGAAATGGAAAGTAACAATCTTTCATTTGAAAAAGCACTTTCTCAGGCACAGGAACTTGGATTTGCTGAACCGGACCCTACAAATGATATCAAGGGTTTTGACGCTCGTTATAAACTTGTGATTCTTACTTATTTAATTACCGGACATTGGCTGTCGCCAGAACAAATAACTCTGGAAGGAATAGATCATCTTGAATTGGCGGATTTTGAGTACGCAAGGCGAATGGGGCGTGAAATTAAATTGATTGCAAATCTTCGCTTGTTCGAGCAAGGAACCCAAGTATATGTTTTACCACTGATGATAAAAAAAGATGAAATGCTGGCCAAAATTTCTGGATCAAATAATGCTGTAACTCTTTCAGGTAAATTTTCAGAGGATATAACTCTTATAGGAAAAGGCGCAGGAAGCCTTCCAACAGCGTCAGCTATTGTTTCGGATTTAAACAAAGTTCTAAGACATCCTGAACCATTTCCTCCACCACCGATTACCTCAGAATTAGTGCTGGAATCGATGGGAAATATACGTTTTCGCCACACATTGCGCTTTGAAGTTCGTGACCACCCCGGAATTTTTGGGCACATCGGAAGTATTTTTGAGAGGCATTCAATAAACATTTATGCCTTGGAACAGTTACCACAATATCACCGAATTGGTAAAGAAGGTGAGGAAATAGTGATTTTTACTCTGACTATTCAGGACTGTGTGGAAGGTTTGGTCATCAAAGCTCTAAAGGAAATAAATCAAGCAGAATACATGCTGAAACCTGTTGTCCTACTGAGAGAAATTGTCTGAAGGTGTAATAAATTAAGAGATCAGTTTTCTTTTGACATCGGACTCCCCCCAATAGATAAATGTTCAAGTTCATAAGCACATACAGGCTGCAAATCTCTATCGTTGTCGCAATTCTTGGTCTTTTTCTACTTTTATTTCAATCACATAGTGAACAAGGTTCCTCAAGAATTCAGATGGCAATTCAAACAGTAACCTATCCTTTTCAGGCTTCAGTTCAATCTGCTGTATCGAATATTAAAAATCTTTGGAACTCTTACATATTGCTTATAGATGTGAAAGAAGAAAATAATCGACTGAAACAGCAGCTTCTAGATATGGAAGAAAAATTAAGTGAACATATTGAAAATTCAGTTCAGTTTCGACGGTTGAGGGACCAAATGCTTTTCGCAAGGAAAAATCCATTAGAAAAAATATATTCAGAAATTATTGGAGAATCCTCAGACAATACCCACAATATTCGTTTCATTAACCGTGGCAGCAATCAAAAGGTGCAGCGTAATTATATTGTTATACGAAAAGAAGGTCTGGTTGGAAGAATCCACTCAGTATCCCCATTTCAGTCTTCAGTACAATTAATGATTGACCACCGTAACCGTGTTCCAGCTCTAATTCAACGTAATCGCGTAAGAGGTCTTATATATGGAACTCAGGCAGGTATTGAAATGAGGCAAATTAATCAGCATGCAAAAATTAAAATTGGAGATCGTGTAATTTCAAGTGGTCTAGGAGGACTATACCCTAAAGGCATACTAATAGGCTGGGTGAGTGAAATACGGCATCAGCAACATGAACTCTTCAAAACAGCAATATTAGAAAGTGCTGTTGATTTTAACAGCATTGAAGAGGTATTTGTGATAATACCATCTAAATCAGATTCTGAAGCTGCAGTTGAATGATGCGATTAAATGTACTAATAGTGGGATTAATGTTAATTGGTGCATTGTTGAACATTGTTCTGAACAGTTATGTGCAGCTTGGCAGTTTAAAAATTAACTGGATACTTATAATTATGCTGGTACTGACATTCAGGCATTCAACACATCTGATCCCATTTTTGGGCATTTTGGCAGGACTGATCTGTGATGCTTTGTCCCATGGGATAATGGGTCTTTATGCCATTTCTTTTTTCGTTACCCTGTTACTTGCACGTTTGCTGAATAAATTATTTTACGCAAACACTTTTTTTACAGTCAGTCTGGCTGTTTTAAGCATGTCAGTTTTTGAAGGTTGGATTTCTATTTCGATTTTGGGGATGCTTGGGACAGAAATTAACCAAACCTCTTTAGTGCTTTCCACAGTTTTACCCTTGTCAGTTTTGCATGGTCTGGGGGCCCCTGTAATTCTTCTAGGTGTAATATGGTGTGAAAAATTGTTTCTCAGGAATGTTTAATGAAGTTAGAAGCTTTAGATTTTGAAGATTTGGATCGATTCAGAATTCGTCTTTTCATTCTGGGTGGAGTTGTAATTTTGATATTCTCTTTGTTGGCATCACGACTCTGGTACTTACAAATTTCACAAGGTGAGCTGTATTCAGAATTTTCCCAGGGCAATCGAATTCGTCTAATTTCAGAACCCGCATTACGTGGAATTATTTATGACAGAAATGGGGTGATATTGGCTGAAAATCGTCCTGCATATCAATTACAACTGATACGAGAGGATACACCAGATCTGGAAAATACTTTAAATAAAGTTTCACAGGCACTTAAAATTCCCTATTCATTTCTGCAGGAAAAAATTGAAGCTAACAAGGATTTAGCTCAGTTTAAGCCAATCATTCTTGAGGATGATTTGAACTATCAAAAGGCAATGTTTTTGGAAACTTATCAGGATGATTTCCCTGGGGTTTCAATAGTAATACGTCCGCGAAGATTTTATCCACATAAGAACTTAGCCTCTCATTTTATTGGATATGTGGGGATAGTACAGGAAGAATGGACTGAATTGCCTGAAGAAAAACGAAGTTCAAGTCAAATTGTAGGACACTCAGGAGTTGAACTGCTTTTAAATGATCACATGATAGGGTTGGATGGAGGTCGACAGGCTGAGGTTGATCACATGGGAAGGGAATTAACGATATTAGGGGATCCTGTACCTTCTGTACCGGGAAAGAATATTTATTTGAATCTTGATGTCCGTCTTCAAAAAGTTGCAGATGAAGCAATGACTGGGGAGAGTGGAGCAGTTATAATCATGAATCCCAAAACTGGTGAAATACTGGGTCTGGCAAGTTATCCAGACTTTGACCCAAATCTTTTTTCAGGTGGGATTGATCAGGGAAACTGGAACATTCTGCTGGAAAATCCGGAACATCCTTTGGAAAACAAATCAATTCAGGGACTGTATGCCCCGGGATCAATTTTTAAAGTTGTTACATCATATTCAGGACTTGAACAAAGCGTAATATCACCAGAAGATGAATATTTTTGTAATGGTGAATTCTACGTAAAAGGGCGCACTGATCCATACAAGTGCTGGAAAGAAGGCGGACATGGTAGAGTAAATCTGTTAAAAGCAATTAAGGGATCCTGTAATGTTTATTATTATAATGTCGGCATGGGCTTAGGAGTTGATCAAATGCACAAATATGCCAGAATGTTTGGCTTGGGCAAAATTACAGGAATAGGCCTGTTGAATGAAAAAGAGGGTATAATTCCCAGCAGTAAATGGAAAAAACGGGAATACAACGAACCTTGGTACGAAGGAGAAAATCCAACGATGGCAATTGGACAGGGCTTTATTATTGTTACTCCGCTTCAGGTACTTAACATGATTAATATTCTGGCTAATGACGGGATATGGGTACCTCCTAAACTGTTTTTGAAGCAGGAAGGGCCACAACCACAAAGAATCAAATTAAAGCAGGAATATTTAGAATTGATTCGCAAAGGTATGGTTGCTGTTGTAAATGAAATTGGTGGAACAGCACGGAAAGTCCAGTTTGAAGAGTTCACTGTTGCAGGAAAAACCGCAACTTCCCAGGTTGTCAGTCACAAGACACTTGAAACACTGGACAACGCAACTAAAGAAAAAAGAGAATTACAGAATCACGCATGGTTTGTAGCATTTGGGCCTGTCGAAGATCCGGAAATTTCAGTATTGGCACTTGTGGAACATGGTGGAGGAGGCTCAAAAGCTGCTGCTCCTGTTGTGCGTAAAATACTAAGTTACTACATAGACAACATTTACAATCCTGTTTCTGGGGGAGCAAATCAAGCAGGATTAGATTCTTCAAATAAAATCAAATTCAGTGATAAACTTCAAATGGCCTTCAATTGACACTCTGGTATAAGAAGTTATTAATCAAAAGCAATACACTCCTAAATCACTGATAAAAATCTGTTATAACTTGTTTAATTAGTGTCTTATTTTTTACAGCATCGACCTTTGTGTTTGGCCTCTTCTTCTCCTCGTCGAAAGGAGTTATTGAAAAAATTCAATCTGGAATTTGATTGTTACTCTCCTCAAATTGATGAAATACCTAATAAAAACGAGCAGGCAGAAAGCTTTGTAAAACGTATGGCCGTTGAAAAGGGGCGGAAGATACACCAGACATGTTTAATTCTTGCTCAAGATGCAATTATACTTGCAGGCGACACAATAGTTTTTTTTAACGGGCAAATCTTGGGCAAACCGGAAACAGCCAGTCATGCCAAGTCTATGCTCAGTCAGCTTAACGGTAACTTGCACACGGTTTTATCAGGTTATTCTATTTTAGATTCTGCTTCCGGAAATGAAATCACAGACGTTATTTGCACCAAAGTTAAATTTCAAAAAATGCCTCCTGACTTGCTGGAATGGTATGTTAGTACTGGTGAACCTCTGGGTAAAGCCGGAGCATATTCCATTCAAGGCCTGGGCTCAATTTTGGTCGAATCAATTGCAGGCTCCTACAACAATGTAGTCGGATTTCCCATAGAATACATCATTCCATACATGTCTGATAATGGCTGGATTTCTTATTCGGAAAAAGTTCAAGCAGGAATTAATGTATGAAGCACATCAAAACACTTTTATTTCTGTTATTCCTTCTTCCACCAACACTACCTGCCATTCAGCTTGAAAATCGCATGCCTGAATCGGTATGGCAGGCAGAAATTAGTTTAAAAATTGTTCCCTTATACAGTAGAGCTTTCAATGGCTATGGCGAAGAGGCTCCTTTGCAAAATCTTATGCTTTGGGATCGTGGCTGGTATGATCTTGTTGAGGGGGAATTAAAGCGTGAGGAAAAGTGGTTGGAGCTAAAACTGGCATATGGTCTTACAGAAGATTGGGTGGTGGAAGCTATGATTCCAATGGTGCAAAAAATACAATCTTCCTCCTTAAAATTTGATTCAGGTACACCTGAACAGCAGAAAGTAATCTCCAACCTGGCTTCAGAAGAACTGAACGGGCTTGGTGATATCAATATACAATTTGGGAAAGACTTAAGCTACAGTACAACCTGGCATAATAGAGGAGGTTTTACAACTCGTCTACCTACAGGAAATAAGGGGAAGCGTCGGGGTATTTATTCTAATTCTATCGGAGAAGGACACGGTTCGGTTGGCGCATTTATTCACGTTACCTGGTATCCACTCGTGCATGGTATCAGGAATGGTTTCAGGATAGAGGGCAAAAATGAGTTGACAGGTGAACGTGAGACACTTGAGGGTGAAAAGGTTTATTACTCAGCAGGACACAGGGCAGACCTTTACTATAGCTGGAGTATTGAGAGACAAAACATTTTCGCAGGCACAGAGCTGCATTTTTTTCAGCAGTCCGAAAGCAAACTGCCAACAGGGAAATCAAATGCGTCATTTCTGAAAGAGATCAATTTTGAATTTGGGTACGGAAATTTAAGCGAACTTGAACAAAAACCATTATCATATCCTTGGCAGGTCCGTTTAGGCTATACTAGGCCTTTTGCCGGTCAAAACACACCTTTAATTCACCGTTGGGAATTAAGTTCGACATTCTTATTTTAATTATTCAATTAATCTTTAACTCATTCTTATTTGAATAAGCATGCATGATGGATGCAGAACTTTTTTCAGACTATTGTGTAGGTAATCTTGAATTAATCGTAATAATTAAAATTGTATTTTTGAATAATCAAAAAGGTTCATTTGATATAACACTCCCTGGCAAAACAAGTTAAAACATCATTGCAGTCAGACAAATCCAGAATTCAAAATTCTAAATTTCGGCAGTCATAAATAATTCAGGTATGTCATTCAGTAACCAGCTCCAATTCGGGATTGTGGCCTCTGTTTCTTCCAACCTTTGACATTGCCTGCCATTCTCCATTGATTTTAACTTGTGTAATGTCTGATGTGAAATCCGTAACCCTTGGTCCATCATTAGCAAAAAGTGAAGATCCAACTGCAAAAATATCTACTGGAACATCAAGTTTCTCAAAACGAAGGATTTTTGAGGGACTAAAGCCACCGGAAGCAACTATCTTGACGCTCTCACACCATTCACGAGCACGATCCTTCCATTTCCGAGGCAATTGCCAGTTACACCAGGCTGAGTCAATTGCATTCCTGACGATAAAGACCAATCTTGGATTGACCCCCATGTCCAGTTCTGGTGCTCCAAGTGGTGGTACAGACACATCACGAATTGAGGAGCTTGTATCCAGACGTATTGCATAAAGCTGGTAACGCTTTGCTTCAGATTCATTTCCAGAATCTATCAACTCACGATAACGTGTAAACATACGCTGCATCACTAGCAACGAATCTTTTACCGAATCGTTGTTGAAATCAACAAGGGCGATTCGAGGTATATCCGGTTCACATGTGGCAGCAAAGGCCATCATAGTCTCTGCAGTATCACCAAAAAAACAGGCAATCGATGCGTGAGCAACCGTCCCGCCACCTGCCCCTCCCCACCAGTCACCTTGTGCATCGGTTGAGATAAATGGCCCTACACGACTTTTATGGTCGTAGTTGAATCGCTGTACTGCCACATTGTAAGCATATCCGTCCGCGGCCTGTACTTCGTGCAAGTCAAATCTGGCAGGAAAGAACAATACCGGTTTGCCATTTGCGGCCATCAAAGTTTCATAAACATTGGTTGCAACACGACTGGACCGAGTAAGCAGTCCCAGAGTAGGTGTTTCCAGCAGAGCAAAATCCCTGTAACGTCCACGTACTCTCAGAACAGGCTGGACTTTCATCGGATCACCTGCATAAGTTACTGTTGCTCCATCATGAACTGCTTCAACTTTCATGCGTTTCCAGGTATTTACAAATTTACCGTTTCCGTTAAAGTATCCGCAGCAATGCCGAAGAACAGTTAACGCTTTATCTACTCCTGCAACCACAACTTTTCCTTTGCGGCGAGTGAACCATTGCATTTCAACTTCAATGTTTCCGGTTTTTGTTTTGGATAGATCAATATCTCCCAATCGCAAGGCTTTTCCTTTGAACAAATATTTCTGTTCAGCCAAAGTACTTAGCATTACACCAATATTTTCAAAGTATTTGTCTGAATACCAACCCTTGCGCATACGTTTGATGTCAATTTTAAAAACATCATTTGTCAGTCGAGTACGGTTAAAAATTGTCATGTCAAATCAATATCAGTTTCCCGCTTCCAAATATTCTAAAAAAATGACTCCATGAAAACAAAAGTGTCTCAAATTGAGTTTTTTTAAACAATTTAAATTGTTTAAACAGGTCATTATTTATTCCTTTTGTTCCGGACTTG
>JAKUUF010000034.1 GCA_022448705.1 SAR324 cluster bacterium
ACGCAGTTCTTGAAATGGTTTTACGGTGAAAATTTCTACCTAATAGCTGCAAGGGAGAAAAGATCAGTAAAATTATGGACAAGGACCTATAATCGAACTGGTTTAGGGAGGGCAACTTTTGATATGTTTTTTAATACAACAGTAATTAGCTTTGGGACAGGTTTGTTACGCTTCAACGAAATTGGATTTCTCGCGATAGATATTATACGTCTAAGCTTTTTGCAGAATCAGTCTGTTGAAGTTATAGAGCATTGGGAAACATGGAGTGAACTTTCCGGATCAAGGGAAAGACTGGATCAAAATATTCGTGAACGAACTGACAAATGGTTTGATTGGTTGGATTCTCCAACAGGCTTTGTTGTTACAGTTGGAGTATATTTTTAGAATATTTTGATTGCCGTGAAGTTATGTGGCTAAATATTTAAATGTTGTAATCGATAAAATACTTAATTAATTAAGGATCAACTGCAAATGAGTTTATGAAATTGGTGAATAAAAAATAATTATTTCTGTATCTTACAGATATGATTCAGCTCTTTTAATGATATTGAACCTTGTCTTAAAATTTTAAAAGGTTCAGTCAGACAATGAACAATTGTTGAAGCCAAATTCTCTGATCTATTGTATCCATCAATGACAATATCAACATCATCCTTCAAATGACTAGCAACTTCATCCGCAGATGTGCAGGCAGGAAATCCTGACCTGTTAGCACTGGTCCCAATTAATGGGTATTCCCCTAATTCAATTAAACGCTGCACTACAGCAGAACTTGAAAACCTAACTGCCAATGTCCCGGAGTTATTTTTAAGGTGTTTTGGTAAATCCGGATTACTATTCAAAATAAGTGTTAATGGGCCCGGCCAAAAAGCTTCGATCAAATCATCAATCCGTGAATCATTCCAAAGACAAAGTTTTTTAAGCCATTTCAGTGTAATTAGTAATGGAAAAGGTTTATTTCTGGGTCTTTGCTTAATTAGGTATATTCGATCTGCGACTTCTTTTGAAAATGCGTTCCCGCCAAGGCCGTAAACTGTTTCTGTTGGAAAAGCCAGAACTTGATTTTCTGACAAAATGTCAGTAATCAAACTTTCGTTATCATTTGTAAAAGGGTATTTAATCAGAGCAGTCATCTTTTGGAATGTCAGGTTTAGAAATTAAGGAAAGAAATATCATTCTTAATAAATTATAACACCCTCAGAATTACCGAGGAAGATTACCTCTTATCTCCCGTCAATCCAATCAGACAAATGGTTAACCCTGTCATCCAGAATTTGTGATACACGTAATGTGGTGAGAGCAAGATGGTTGTTAGTGTTGAGAAAAATTGGAGGAAGTAATGTCCCCTGCCAATTCTTAATATTTTCTGCTGCCTGAATTGCAATTGATCTGCTCAAAGATCGTCCGGACCTCCTTAGAACCTCAACCATCAATTCTGCAACTGCATGCCCGTAAACAGTCCATCTGGTTGGTGTCAGCTCTGGTTCATATTCACTTAGAAGTTTCAAATGAAGTTTATGTCCGGCATGTTCAGTATCCTTAATTAGGGGGTAGGCTGTCAATACACGTATCTGTTCATAAATACCTTTGCCAAGCCACTTGGGTAGGCGACTGTCGGCAATAGCATGTCCTGTATATACAGGAATGTTTAGGCGGGGAGCAGCTTTTAAAAAATCGATAGTATCACTGAAACTTCCTAATGCTACCAGCAGATCAGGTTTTCGCTTCACTATCAGTTTCCACTCTGCACCAAGTCGACCAGTTTTTCCTGGAAGTAGCTTTGCTGGAACACCATACAATTTTTTGGATAAAGTTTTTACTGCCCTTAGAAAGATCGGCTTTTCTGCATACCAGATTATGAGTTCCTGTTTCTCATGGTTTTGTGTGATATATTTACCCAAAACTCGAGCTTCTGTATCAGCAGTAGGTAAAAAAGCAAAAACAGATTTACGTACTGGTAAAGTCCATTCGGGTAAGTCAGAACCAATGAAAAAGCTGGGAATTCTATGTTGTTTTAAAAATGGATAAACAGCCTGATTAGTTTTGTTGCCGATGCCACTGAAAATGCCAAAAATATCTTTTTTGAAAGTAAAAGGTATAAAATATTTTACTGTAATTTCTGGTTTCAGTTGATCATCAAACATTATCAGTTCAATAGCACGTCCATGTATACCGCCTTGATCATTGACATATTTAAAATAAGCCAGAGCGCTTTTACCAATTTCAGAGTATTCATGTGCTGGTCCACTGAGGGGCTGGTGTGTTGCTAAAACAATCTTCCTGGGAAAAACACCATCTTCTGCAAAACAATCAGGAGTTGTGTGAAGTAACAATATTATCATTACTGTAAACTTCAGGAGATGCACAATTTTTTTCAAAGTATGGCTAAGCATTCTATTTGAAGATCTCTAAAATTAATAATTTGTCCCCCACTCAGAAAATTGATTGAGTAATCCCGTATAACGATTTAAAGTTCCTTGGTTTTCAACTGCTATACGGACCGCAGCTGATGTTCCAATCAAAACTACCAATTGTTTACCACGCGTAATTGCAGTATAAAGCAGATTTCGCTGAAGCATCATGTAATGATGTGTTGTTATTGGCATAATTACAGCGGAATACTCACTTCCTTGAGATTTATGAACTGTAATTGCGTAGGCAAGTGTTAATTGGTCTAATTCATTAGATTTATAATGGATATGTGATTGTTCAAATTTCACATACAATTCTTTAGAATCTTGATCACAGTCAACTACTCTTCCTAAATCTCCATTAAATACTTGTTTTTCATAGTCATTTTGCTGCTGCATGATTTTGTCTCCCACACGGAACCATTGTTCACGATGCTCAATCCCTTTTGCATCAGGATTAATTTTTTCCTGTAAATTACGGTTAAGCTGTGATGCCCCGGTGATACCACGGTGCATAGGTGTAAGTACCTGAATCTCCTTCATTGGATCCAGTTTAAACCTTTGCGGTATTCTTTCTGTGTTCAACAGCAGTATTTTTTCAACAATTTTATTCTGATCGGATTCTTCGATAAAATAATAATCCTGTAACTGATTCTTTAGATCACTCTGTTTGGATGATTTATTAACAGAGGGGAGCTCCCCCCGTCTTACTTTGTGAGCATTTACTGTAATAAAACTTCCATAAGCCTGACGAAATATATGGTTTAGACGCACTACAGGTATTGACCCGGATTTGATAAAATCCTGTAAAACTGTTCCTGCACCTACTGATGGAAGCTGGTCCACATCACCAACAATTATCAGGCGAGATGCTGAGGGAACAGCTTCCAGTAAACTGTCCATCAGCAAGGTGTCTATCATCGAAGTTTCATCAATTATAATCAGCTCCTGGTCTAAGGGATTTTCCCTGTTGCGCTGAAAACCCACGTTGGTTGCTTCCAGAAGTCTGTGAATTGTGGATGAGGATGATCCTGTAGTTTCTGTAATGCGTTTGGCGGCACGACCCGTGGGAGCAGCAAGAGCTATAGAAGGAATTTTAGGACGCATCAGGCCAAGTATAAACCTCACCAGGGTTGTTTTGCCAGTTCCGGGGCCACCTGTAACAATCAAAACCTTATGTTTAAGAACAGCGCTTACAGCTTCCCTTTGGGCTTGATCAAGTTTTAAACCGACTTTCCTTTCCTGCTCTTCAATTAGAGATGATTCACGCTCAAAGATTGTATAAGCTTTGCTCTTCAGGATTCGAAAAATGTTTTCCGCTATTCGCTGTTCTGCCCTGTAATACCGTATTCTGGTAATAAATTTTTGCTTTTCACCATTTTCATCATTTTGTTCAGCACAATGAATCAATCGATCTTCAATCAGTTGATTTAGGGGTTCTTCAAGGGATGTTTTGTCTATAAGAAGCTCTGAAGCTGTTTTTTCCAGCAAGTCAGGCAGGGGATAACATGTGTGTCCGTTTAGCACCTGCTGTTCAAGCATATAAAGCAATCCTGCAGCTGCACGATGCGGAGAATTTTTATCAAATCCAAGATTATGGGCAATTCCGTCTGCTGTAAGAAATCCAATTCCTGAAATATCTGTTAATAAATAAGGATTTGCTTTAATCAGGGGAATGCTGTTCATCCCATGTTTAGCATAAATTCTTTGTGCGAAACTATGGGATATTCCAACTCCTCGCAAAAAAGTCATCACATCCCTGAGCCCTCTTTGCTCTTCCCATGAATTAAGCAGAGATTTTTGTTGCTTTCTATTTACTCCTTTTATTTTTGAAAGTAATTCAGGTGAACTGTCTATGATTTTGAAAGTATCATTCCCGAACTTATTAACAATACGCTGAGCAGTTTTTTTGCCTATACCCTTAAATATTTCTGAAGAAAGATAGCGAATCATTCCCTCTTCTGATTTTGGTGCAACAGGCATGAATTCACGGAAAGAGAATTGCCGACCATAAATTTTGTGATTTTCCCAGTTACCTTTTAAATTTAAAGTTTCATGAACGACATTGTTGTATACAATGCCCTTAACTGTGACAGGTCTTATGGTATTTTCAGTGAGGAATGTCCCAATAATAAATCCGTTTTCCGGGTTGCTGTACAATATTTTTTCCAAAGTTCCAATTAATGTTACTTCCTCTGACGACATTACTATTATTGAGAATAATTAAGTGATTAATGCTTATTTTTGTGGGGAGTAAAAAGGAGAACGAATCATCTGAAGCAAGTCAAACCGCCATTTGCCTTCTTCCTTGAGTAACAGAAAAGATTGTTGTTTGCTGAACTGCAAATCCATAAAGCTTTTATGACGAAACAATATTGCAACATCAACGTATAGCAGTGTCCTGTAGCGGTAATTAACTTCAGGATTTTTATCAGGAAGCAAACCCACTGGAACCCAGTCCAGTTCAACCATGCGAGTTGCAAATTCCTCGATTGTTAATTGATTTCTGGAATGTCTTTTGCCGTATTCATACAGCTCAAAATAACGTTCTTCCTGCCAAAGCTGCAGAAAATTCTGGAAAACAATCTTAGTTTCTTTGCGTATTGCCTCCAGTTCAGCAGGTGTAGGCTGACGAGCGCTTGCATTTGAAAGACCTGAAATAATTGTCAGCAAGCAGAAAAAAATTATCAGGCGGGACAATACATTTTGTTCAAAAATATTGAATTTCATAAGTTTAGTAAAAGATCATGTTGCGTTCCGGTAAATGTGCAGGCACAATGATTCAATTGCCAGGGACTTATTTGCATTAAGATCTATAGCTGCTCTTGATTCTTTAATTTTTCTGAATATTTCAAATATTTGATGCAGAGTAAAATACTTCCCGCATTGTTTTAACTCTCTTACTCTGTCCACATTTAAAGTATAATCTCGATTTAATAGTTTATTTTCAGGGAGACCGAAACGTATCCATGTTAAATCACGAAACCAAGTCTCAAGAAAATCAAGCAGAAAACGCCATTCTTCATTTTTAGATTTACCCCATACTTCACAGGTACGCAGCAAATCCTCAAGGGTCTCTGACTTAAATGTAGTCAACCATTTAATTGCAGTATTTTGAACTGTTTGCATAATTTCAAAACTATTTGCCAGATTCCCCTTAACACTGCCCATTCCATATGAGCTTATAAGCTGAACTAATTCTTCAGAAAGATCCGTGTTTCTGCGCAATATATATTCTGTAATTTCCGGAGATAAAGGACGAAATCGGATTTGCTGGCACCTTGATACAATTGTTTCCGGAAGCTGCTTTGTTGACAAAGCAATTAAAATAATTATAGTGTTCGGAGCAGGCTCCTCTAATGTTTTCAGGAAAGCATTAGCTGCTTCCCTTCCCAAATTCTCTGCTCCATCCAGTATTAATACTCTTTTTTTTGCCTGATCAGGATGAAGATTAAGCCAGTTAAGTGAATTTCTTACTTGATCAATCTTAATGAATTTACCTTCGGGTCTAAGAACCAGAAAATCAGGGAAATTTTCTTCCTTGATCTGAAGACAAAAATCGCATTTCCCACAGGCGTCTTCACCGATCTTACTGCAGTTTAATTTTTGGGCAAGAGCAACAGCTGTTTTAAATTTTCCAATATTAGCTTGTCCTGTGAACAGCCATGCGTGAGGCATTCTGTCCCTTTGGACTGCATGGCAAAGCAACTCAATTGCATGCTCTTGTCCTAAAATATCTCCAAAAGGCATTAAGTAATCAGGTACTGATTAATGGAGAAAAGCTGACATTAAACGCAAGGCCCAGATAGATGGCAATGCCAATAATATCGTTTGTTGTAGTAATAAAAGGACCCGTTGCTAAAGCAGGGTCAATGTTCATTCGTTTAAGGATTATTGGAATTGTTGAACCAACAGTTGCGGCAAAACAAACAACAATCAGCAATGAAATTCCGGAAGTTAGCGCCCTGCCTAAATCACTGGTTAAGTACAATGACATAAGTGTAAGTATTATAGAACATATAATACCATTCAATAATCCCACCCTTAACTCTTTCCAAAGACGAATAAGTATATCAGTCGTTTGTATAGCTCCTGTAGCTAGTCCACGTACCACAATTGTTGATGACTGGATACCTATACTTCCCCCCAGTGCCGCTACTAGTGGAATAAAATAAGCTACATCGGGAAGAGATATTATTGCATTTTCATAGAAGCTCATCACAATTGCAGTTAAAAATCCCCCAAACAAACCTATAAGAAGCCATGGTAGGCGATCTCCTGAAGTACGCAGAACTGATGTTTCAGTAACTTCTTCATGACCGGTTCCGGCTAAATGCCCCAAATCTTCATTATGCTCCTCCACGATCACATCAACCAGGTCATCTAGTGTAACTCTACCAATTAATTTTAAATGATTGTCTATCACAGGAACAACAACCAGATCATATTCCTGAGCAACCCTGGCAACCTCCTCCTGGTCAAGATCCTGGTCCACTGCAACTACATCTGGATTCATCAAATTTTCAATTAGTGCATTGCGTTCAGCCAGTAAAAGCTCTGTAGTCCCGATTGTACCAATAAGGTGATCGTACTCATCTACAACATAAGCAGTATAAAATAATTCGAATCCTTCTTTTTTTACAAATTTTTGAATTTCTTTAATTGCTGCAGCTACTGTCTGGTTTTTTCTAATTGCCACCACATAAGGCGTCATCAAACCTCCAGCGCTTTCTTCATCGTATTGAAGCAGCTGTGTCAGTTCTTCACGATCTTTTTCCGGAAGTTTTTCCAGCAATGCGTCTGCTTTATCATCATCCAGCAGTCCAACAAAATCTGCCGCATCGTCCTGAGGCATATCCTCAATCACGTCACTCAAGCGGTCAGGGGACATTTGTTGAACTATGTTGCCTAGAATGGATGGTGATCCCTGCAGACTGCTGAGTACATCTGAAGACTTTTCGCGATCCAGATTTTCCAGAACTATAAGCTGATGCTGAAGATTCAGCTGAAGGAGAATGTTGGCAATCTCCACGGGCTTCAGCGGTTCAAGAATACTTTTCAGCAGCTTTGTCCGTTCAGTACTGATAAGTTTCTTTACCAGCTTATGAAAATGAGTGTCGCGAGTTTTTGTCATTGTTTTGACAATTTCAGATTTTTAAACTCAGTTATTTAATCGGTTCCCAGTTCTGTATAAGATCCGCAAGCAGCCTCACTCCAACTCCTGTTGCGCCGCTGTTTGGCTGGTAGCCGATGTGCTTGACGTTCCATGCTGTGCCTGCAATATCCAGATGCACCCATGGTGTTTTGTCAACAAAATGTTCTAAAAACATACCTCCAATAATGGTTCCGGAGTCTCCGACACCGATGTTCTGCAAGTCACCATATTTGCCCTTGATTGACTCACCATATTCTGGAAAACTCGGCAGTTGCCATACCCTGTCACCACTGAGATTTGAAGCTTTTCGTACTTGTTCCATCAATGCATCGTTGTTTGTGATTGCGCCTGATGCATAGTGACCTAATGCTGTGATGCAGGCTCCTGTAAGAGTCGCCAGGTCAATAACCGCATTTGGTTTAAATTCCTTGACTACATAACTTAAGGCGTCTCCAAGGATAAGTCGTCCTTCTGCATCGGTATTGAGGATTTCCACACGTTTACCATTGTATGCGGTAACAATGTCTCCCGGTCTCTGGGCATCGCCTCCGGGAAGATTTTCTGTTGCAGCAATGACACCTATCACATTTATTTGTGGATTTAGCTGCCCTATGATTTTCATGGCACCCAAAACAGCGGCAGCACCGCACATATCGAACTTCATTTCATCCATATTTTTCCCGGGTTTAAGGGATATTCCTCCGGAATCAAATGTTACTCCTTTTCCAACCAGTGCAACTGTTTGTTTTGCTTTCTGATGAAAATATTCCATCAGGATTAGCTTGGCCGGTTCACGAGAGCCTCGAGATACACCCAGCAGCATTTCCATTCCAAGCTTTTTCATTTGTTTTTCTTCCAAAACTGTACAGTCGATTTTATGCTGCTTTGCAATATTTTCGGCTGCAGATGCCAGATCCTTAGGTTTCAGATCATTAGCGGGCGTGTTACCTAGGTTTCTCGCCAAATTTGTTCCATCTGCCCTCATTTTGCCTGTTTTTAAAGCTTTCCTGGAGGTAATATTTTCTGGGTCACAACATTGAATTTTAATTGATTCTAATTTTGATTTTTCATCGTGTGATTCCTTATATTGATTAAACTTATATGAACCCAGCGTCAGGCCCTCAACCAGGACCTGACCAACGTCTGTTTCAGATGTTTTTTGGAGATGAGAAGTTACTGCAAATCCAATTTTTTTTGCTTTCAGGGAAGTAAGCATTTTTCCGGCTTTACCTGCAGCGCGTCTGAGTGTTTCTGAATTCATTTCGCTTTTTTTACCTACTCCAACCGCTAAAATTTGTGGGATATTTGCATGTCCTGAAAACAACTGCTGGCAATTGTCTTTTTTGCCTGTGAAAACTTTCAGTTTAAGAGAGGTATTTAGGTTTTTTTTCAATGCAGCGGGAAGGGAATTTAGTCCGCTTCCAGTAAGGCCTGAATCTTCAAAGATAAACACAATTATTGCGTCAAGCTTTTGATTTGAAAGGGAATTATTGCTGTATTTGATTATAAGTTTCATTTTTAAATTCCTTCAAAAATAGTTTAAGTAGAAAACAATACCAGTTTCTTTCTGCAAGTATAAAATGGAAGAATATTTGATTACCACCTTACAGAGCCTGCTCAGAAACAGACAAGACATTAGTAGTAATGACAGTAGCTCATCTCCAAAGTGAGCGTGACCTGCGGATCATCCCATTTAGATATTCCAAATTTATTTTTAGAAAAATTAAATGCTTATATGCAGACCAGATGACTACCAAAAAGCAAATTATCATAAGTGTTATTGTCATAACTATCTCATATAAACATTGAAAATATTTAAGTCAATTTGTTTAAAATTGAATATTAAACAGCATGAAGACACAAAGTATTACGATAACAAAGTTCACGATTACATTTTACTTATACCCGATTAGTACCCTTAAATCAATTATTCAAGTTGGTTGTAAATGGATAAAAATTGCATATACAAATTTGATCAAAAAATGTTTTGCAATTAATCATTTATTCTTAATCCTTCCTCAATAATACCATTCTTTTGATTCATGTTTAAGAACACGGAATTATTCATTTTAAAGATCATTTTTCTGTCCAACCTGATAATGTTTGCAATTCAAGTAAATAATCCAGCTTGTGAAGATGAGTTCACCTTAACATATAACTGGATACCGCAGTATTATGGAAAAATTGAAGGAGACAGCAAGCTGCTTTATACACGAAGTTTTAGTCGCAGTCAGCTGCGCTTCGTGGATATTGACAATGATGATGACAGTGATTTATTTGTTGGAAAAGCAGACGGAAGACTTGCATATTTTCTTAATCAAGGCAACAGCATCACTCCGCTGTTTAAATTAATAACCGAGGATTATGAGGTTTTTCACGCAGGTGTTGATGAGCAAAGCAATCCTGCACTGTTTCGTACAGTGCTTGATGTAGGTGAAAATGCAGCTCCCGAATTTGTTGACATAGACAATGATGGTGATCTGGATATGTTTATTGGTTCACAGGATGGACATATTTTCCATTATGAAAATCGAGGAAACCGGCTAAGTCCGAAATTTTTTCGCAAAACTCCTATATACATGGGATTGAAATTTGAGGGAAACAGTATTCCGCGCTTTGCTGACATAAATGGTGATCGTGCATTTGATTTGCTTGTTGGAACCAGGTCGGGAAAAATCCACGTATTTTTTAATTCAGGAATGTCCGAAGAAGCAATATTTTGTGGAGAATTTGACGTCCTAAATCCACCAGATGACCGCTGCAAATATCAACCTGAAATTGTAGCAGACATATTACCACAGGTGGATGCTGTACCTGAACTGGTGGACTGGGACCGTGATGGAGACCTGGACTTGGTTGCTGGAAAATCAGATGGAAAGATAAACTTTTATCTTAACATTGGAGACCGTTATGCTCCAGACTGGAAATTAAAGTCAAATCATTTTCAGTTTATAGACGCTGGAGGATTTGTTGCCCCTACATTTTATGATTTAAATCATGACAATTACCCTGAATTGTTTCTAGGCACAGCAACTTCCAGGATAATCAATTATGAAAATCATGAAATTCTGACAAGCATGTTAAGTAAAATAAAATCTATTGATCCAGATTCTTTTGATAAAACGGACTCAGTGGAAAGAATCCTTTCCAGTGCGTGTAAAGAATTGAATGGATTACCTGAATGCCTGACTGAACTTTCAAAAGCTTTTGGTGTGCCAGAAGGGCAAAAGATTGAGAAGTTGGATGAGTTTAATCCATATATATTTCGTCGAGACCTGAGTATTGATTCAATTATGGAAGAAGTTGCAGATTTACAGGAAAATGATGCTGCAGCAAATCAAAATGAACCGAACGCTCAGGGTCAGGAAAATGTCGGAATTGAACAAGATTCGCGGGAAGAATGGGCTGAAGACGGACAAAACCTAAATACAAGCATTGAAAAACTAAAAAAACAGGGAATCATTACACGAAACCAGCTTTGGCTTTCGTCACGAAACTATTTGAAGATAGAAAATCTTGTTGGCAGAGATCGTCATGTCTTTGTCACTAGTGGAGACTGGAACAAGGATGGGCGTAAGGACATTTTGCTCGGCAGCCGCACTGGAGAAATTTACGCATTTGAGAATCGTGCAGATAAAGGTACAGATTGGTACCAGATTAAATTCCCATCTTTGCAAAAGAATAAAAGAAATTTCAGCGCACCTGTTTTATCTGATATAGACGGCGATGGTGATTTAGACATTATCTGTGGAAACCGGAACGGCAGGATAGAATGGCTATTGAATCGCGGAACTGATAAAAAACCTGAATGGATCATACACGATCTGAATGTTTCTCAAATTGATGTTGGTAGTTTCAGCAAACCTTTGTTGAATGATATGGATGGTGATGAAGATCTGGATTTACTGATAGGAAATAGTAAAGGATTGATTATTTACTATGAAAATCAAGGAGATAAAAGCAAGCCACATTTTGTTCTGCGCAATACACGTATTTCCGGTATTCAAATGGAAGGTAATTCCTCTCCGGCATTATGGACCTGGAACAAGGATGAACATCCGGACCTGATTGTTGGAGGGCGTGAAGGGTTCTTGAGTCTGGTTAGTCATTTGCCACCTAAAAGATTACCTGCATTGCGAGGCTGGACTCTTGAAGCAACACATTGGCAAAAAATTAAATCTGCTGGATATAGTGCACCGCATTTTTCCGACTTAGATAGAGATAACAAATCGGATTTGCTGATTGGCGATGAACAAGGTAATTTACGCTACTGGATAAATGGAGGTCCAAGCATCAAAAAAGAAGAGAATCAGGAAACAAAGCAAATACTTGTAGAAAATACTTTGGAGGATGAGGATCAGGAAGTAGAGCGTTCAGATTCTGTAAATCAGCTTGAAACACCTGAAGCAGAACAGATTCCGTTAAAAAATGAACCGATTGAACCGATATTCGAATTTGTCACTTCAAAATATGGGAATCTGGATATTGGCCGTCGAGCATTCCCGGCATTTATAGATATTGACGGAGATGGATTTCTTGATTTAATTGCGGGCAATCATGAGGGTGAATTAAGATATTACCGCAGTGATCACAGTTCAGGAAGTGTACAATGGATTCTGGAAAGCAATTTTTTTCTTGGTTATCAGGGTGGTAAAAATGCAGCTCCTGTTTTAACCGATTTAGACGGAGATGACGACCTGGATTTGCTTGTAGGCAATCAAAGCGGGAGCATTCATTACTGGGAAAATAAAGGGATATCTGAAATTGCTGATTTTGTCTACAATCCTACTGTATTTATTGGTGTTACAAGTGGTAGAAACTCTGTACCAGCTGTAATTGATTTAAATGCTGATGGTAAAAAAGATTTACTGATGGGCAAATTTAATGGACAACTTTATAAATATATCCGTAAAGATATTGGAAAAGAATTTCGTTTTATGCTGGAAAGACGAAAATATTTAGATTTGGATGTAGGATTGGGGTCTGTACCTGTAATTGCAGATATCAATAATGATCAGAAGTCAGAACTGATTATCGGTTCTGATTCTGGGAATATTTTCAGTTTCCAGGCAGATTCTG
>JAKUUF010000035.1 GCA_022448705.1 SAR324 cluster bacterium
GCTTCAGTAACCGGAATTATCCCGGATGTTCCGTAAACGGAAATCCTGTTTTGATTGCGATCCTCCAGCACCTCCACTCCAAGTGTTTTAAGGGATTCCACCATCCGGCGAGTGTCATCGCTATCCAGCAGATTGTGAATTTAAGTATGCCCTTCATCAAGAATGCTCAGCAGCAGGATACGGTTGGAAAGGCTCTTTGAGCCGGGGAGATCAACTGTGCCGGAAATATTCTTAATTGGGGACAGGGTGAGTTTGTCCGGGAAACTCATGCAGTTCCCCGGATCTTTCGTTCGATGTAAAATTCTGAGGCTTTATATGAACTTCGTACCAGCGGTCCAGAGGCTACATAGTCAAAACCCAATTCATCTCCAATCTGACCCAGCTCGTTGAATTCGTCAGGATGAAGGAATTTAACGACTTTCAGGTGTTTCCTGGTGGGTTGAAGATATTGACCGATGGTCAGGAAATCAACTCCTGCATCACGCATGTCTTCCATTGCCTGCAGTATTTCCCTCCGGCTTTCTCCCAGTCCAAGCATCAGTGAAGACTTGGTATATCCTTTCGGACAATTAGTCTTGAGGTAGCGCAAAACTTCCAGCGACTGTTCATAATCCGCACGATAATCCCTGACTTCAGGCGTAAGTCTGCGGACTGTTTCAAGATTGTGCGCCAGTACTGCAGGCGAGGCATCAATAATCTTCTGAATTAGTTCTTTCTCACCACGGAAATCAGGCATCAGCATTTCAATCAGCAGCCTGGGGGATGTCTTTTGAGTTGCTTTGATGCATCGTGAAATGTGAGAGGCTCCCTGGTCCGGAAGATCGTCACGGTTCACAGTGGTAAGAACCACGTAATTTAAATTCATTTTTTTAATCGTGCCTGCAAGCTTGGAAGGTTCATCGGCATCAAGCGCAGGGGGATATTTTGCAGACTTGACTGCACAGAAGCGGCAGCCTCGTGTGCAGGTATCACCCATCAACATGAAAGTGGCGGTGCCACCGTTCCAGCATTCACCAATGTTCGGGCAATTTGCCTCCTCACAAACCGTACTTAAATTCAGTCTTGTAGAACGGCTCTTTATCCATGAGTAACGATCTCCTCCTGGAAAGGGGACTTTGAGCCAGGGAGGTTTTTTTGAGTAGTACTTTGCAGGCGCAGTAGTCATAAATGCCTATTGATCAGATGAATTCTAAGGTAACATGAAATAATTAATTTAAACACACTTAAATAAAGTCATTACATCATCTGTATTAAATTCGCAATTTAGTCAATTTTGATTCCCCATACGCAGTGTCTTGAAAAAGCTGGCTTCGTTAATAGTGCTTAATAAATATTTTTAAGACCAGCTTCCTTTAAGAGCTGAATTTCCAGTTCCAGCATTTCCCTTTCCTGCTTCCCAGATTCTTCATGATCCCATCCTGCAAGGTGTGCACAACCGTGTGCGAGCAAACGTATGAGTTCTGTTTCAAAATCCCATCCGTTTTCAGAAGCCTGTTTGCTTACACGTTCCGCTGAAACCGCCAGTTCTCCGGCGATATTTTCTTCCTGCGATTCGTTCAGCTCTGGTCCGGCTATTTCACCTTCCCCCACATCATAGGTCCATGACAAAATATCAGTTGGGTAATCCTTTTTCCGAAATTGTTTGTTTAGTTTTTGTATTTCTGCATCATTGGTAATTAAAACTGATATTCCTCTTTGACTGTCAAATAAACGATTCAGAAAATCTTTTAAAATATTCCTGATGCGTTTTTCATTTATAAGGCCCTGAAAGCCCTCATCACATCGTATTTGAATCATCTGGAAGTTTTGGCAAAGACTCTTAAATGAGCGCTTCTGCTTCGCGGGTTCTTGGCAATTTCTTCTTTTGAAGCTTTTACCTGACGCCTGGTGAGAACCTTCCCCAGGGGAATTTCTCCACAAACACAGTAAGGTAGATCAGTTGGGCAAACACAGGGGTTTTCCCATTTGCGAAACTGTTGCTTGACCATCCGGTCTTCAAGAGAGTGGAATGAAATTACTGCCAGTCTTCCTGAAGGTTTGAGGAATGAAGGGGTATGTTCAAGCAAAGATGTAAGCTCCTGTAATTCATTGTTGACCGCAATTCGAAGTGCTTGGAAAGTCCTTGTAGCAGGATTAAAACCCTTCTTTTTCATTTTATTTGGAATGACATTTTTAACCAGTTCAGCAAGTTCCAGTGTAGTTTTAAAAGTTTTTTTTCTTCGTTCTTCCAGGATTGTGCTTACTATTTTGCGCGCGTAGCGCTCTTCACCAAAATTGCGTAGAATGCTCACAAGTTCATGCTCATTAGCTTTGTTTACTATATTTTCAGCAGTGAAATGCTGTCGGTCCGGGTCCATTCGCATGTCCAGAGGCCCTTCGTTTATGAATGAAAACCCCCTTTCAGGACATGAAAGCTGTTCAGATGAAACACCAATATCTGCAATTATGTAATCAAAACCAGGATTACCCCATTTATCACTCAAGTCGGGCAGTTCAGAAAAGCTGGCATGAATTAAACGGGTTTGTTTCCTGAAATTTTGTAATTTTCGGTCGGCAGCTTTTACCGCGATAGCATCTCTGTCTATGCCATACAAACAGGCTTTTGGGTATTTTTCCAGAAGGCTATGGCTGTGTCCGCCTCCTCCAAGCGTGCAGTCCAAAATGGTTCGAGTTGACGGAGGAGCATAATCAACAACTTCTTTTTGCAAAACAGAAATATGCCGGTAGTGCGGTTTCATTTCAATTTGAACATGGATTTTGCGGCAGGATGGAAAGCATAAATTTTCTGATAAGGCAGGTTGTCTTTAAGGCGTAAATTATCAAACAGGGGATGGGGGATCAGGGAATTTCTTTGGGCATAAATCAGCTGCAGCAATTTTGTTGCTTTCGATATTGGAAAATCTTTACGTACAACCAGAACTGGATGCCAAACTACACTTTGCAAGGGTTTAGTTTGATACAGGAAAATATTGGCGGGGATTTTTCTAGGAGCAAGCCAGTTGAATGTTGAACGCAAAGTCCTAACCAGCCTTCCCTCAAGAGACAACAGTTTGATTCCGGGAAACTGCTCAAGCCAGTAGTTGATTTCTTTTAAAGGAACGGGAGCGGTAAAAACAAGGATTTCTTCAGTAAATCCTTCCGAAAACTCAGGCAGGTTGTTAGCGTTGAACCAGCTGAAATTTGTATCAGGTACAAGGCTGTTCCAGGCCCTGGCAAAATACAGTGAATTTTCATGCACCAGCATAGTCTTTGTTCCCGAAAGGCTGAGATATGGTCCGGGGACTGATCCCAAAACAATCAACCAGTTTGACCACAAAACTGACAGGATTCGAAGTCCGCGAAATTTATTCAACTCCAGGTAAGCTGTTTCGGCGTCAATAATTGCTCCAGTGACTCTGTTATTTTCAAGTTGTCTTAGACGGATTACAGGAGAGGTTTCAGGACTGGGAACAAATTCCACCTTGCGGTCTTTTACAGAAGCTGACCAAATCCGGGCAAGCTCTTTGACAAAAATATAAGACCCTGTTTCCTGAGTTCCTGTGAGGATTATGTTCTGAGGCTTGCCTGATAAAGTTATTGAAGGAAAGAATGCCAGTAGAAGCACGGGAAATATCATAAAAAAGAGCTTCATATTTTTTAATTAATTAATGCTGACATTCAGGACAAAAAAAAGTGCTTCTTTGCTGCTGTACAATTCTTTGGATAGGGACTCCGCAGTCAGGGCATGGTTGTTCTTTTTTATCATACACTTTTAGAAATTGTTGAAATTTGCCGGTTTTGTCATCAACCCTGCGGAAATCAGAAATTGTGGTGCCGTTATTTTCGATTGCTTCCTCAAGAACGGATTGAGTGTATTTTATTATCTGAGACCATTCTTTGTTGTGGATAGTTTCTGTACTGCGAAGCGGACTGATTTTTGAGCGAAACAATATTTCTGAAACGTAAATATTTCCCAAACCGGCAATGATTTGTTGGTCCAGCAAAATGCTTTTTACTTCACGTTTTGATGAAGCAACTTTAGATTTAAAATAATTCACGTTTAAATCTTCAGAAAAGGGCTCGATACCGAGTTTGCTCAATGCTTTTGAATCAGACAGTTTTTCATAAACTTCCAATGTACCGAAACAGCGGACATCATCAAAAATCATCAGCCTGCCGCTGCTTAAATGGAACCAGACACGGTTATATTTAGAAGGTACATCCATTGGATCACAGACAATAAATTTCCCGGTCATCCGCATGTGCGCTACCATGTACCCTGAGGGTTGCAGGTGAAAAATCAGGTACTTGGCACGACGGGTCACGTGCTTAAATGTTCTACCGATAAGCTGCTGCTGAAATGCCTCCAGGTCTCCCTGCACAATCGGATTACTTCGAAAAATTTCAACAGAAGATATTGAATCTCCGCAAATTTCATTGCTTAATTCCCTAACTACTGTCTCGACTTCTGGCAATTCCGGCATTTAAAATTTATTCATTGTTGTATGGATTGTCTTCGTGCGGGGTATTGTAGCGGAGTTAATTTCTACTCTCAATTGCTTTCGGCATGAGAGCTGTTATTGCTCATCTGTGAGCTCTGTATAACTTTTTAAACCTGCTTAAATTATTTTTATTGAAAACATGATACTACTCTGAAACTAATATAATGTACGACAGACTTTTTGTTTAGCGCACTCCAAAATACTTTAAACAATAATTCTAAAAATATTACTATTCTAATAATGTAGACTCAGGAAAGTGAAAGAAATGTGAATTTCTTTATGCAGGTCTAATTGGAAAACTGATTATTATATGAATTGATTATGAAAATGTTTGATGAGGTTTAATCCGGAGAAAAAAAGTTAGGAATATCCTTTAGAATTTTTCAAGTTTTCTGCAAAGCTTCTTCTACAGCTTTTCTATCCTCTGATTTAAGCATGTAATCCTCCTCAAAAATTGACAATACTTGAGGATTCATGATGGTTGCAAGTGTTTTTGGATCATCCATCCCCAGCATGGAGCGAAGTAAACGTTTGAATACCTGCATTGGAGTGCCAATGGAACTTTTACTGAGTTTAAGGTGTTTTTCCATACCCTTAGGTGCTTCAAACAGACAAGTAGCCTGATTATAATCCAGAGGTGTGTTGCTGTTACTGCAATATCCGTGAGGCAGGAATTTAAGCCTTGCATAATTATTCAGAAATTCCTGAGTCGTTTTACTCTTTTCCAAATCCTGTTCCAGTTCATTTTCCAGACCCTCCCCTGCTTTAAAGGTGCTTTCCAATTTGTTCAGAAGTGTGAAAAATGTGTGAGTGTTTGTCATCACCTGGTAGATCATTTTTCCTTCTGATGATGTCATTTGTTTACATGCGTCTTTTATGGCTGTCATTTCATAAGGTTCAAATGGGTCATAAATGTTTTTTCTTTTTGCGCGTGACAACGGATCTGCTTCTTCGCCCTTTTTTGATTTTCTGGATTTAGATTGATTTGGAGCAGTCGTTTTACTCTTTTTCACTTCTTTTTCTGCTGATTCTGCCTGTTTTGCTGCTTCTTTTATTTTTTGAGCCTGTACTCTGCCATTTACAGGTCGCAGCTCAGAATGGAGTTCATCCAAATAACGCT
The DNA here is from genome assembly GCA_022448705.1 of SAR324 cluster bacterium. Classification (GTDB taxonomy): domain Bacteria; phylum SAR324; class SAR324; order SAR324; family NAC60-12; genus Arctic96AD-7. The sequence continues at coordinate 5,602 of JAKUUF010000035.1, forward strand.
GTTCCTCTTCAGCACCATGCCCAAACATTTCATCCAGAATCCAGTTAAGTTCCTCAACCTGCTCCATGCTGTGCTTTAAATTATTTTCTGTTAATTCTGGTTCATTGCCTAGAAAAGAAATGGTTTGCTCATACAAAGCGGAAGCATCAGGATGCTGTTCAGGAAGTTTGACTAGATTTTTCAGCATTGATTCTACTTCCCTGATTGAATTATCCAGAAGTGAGCAAGTTTGAGTAACACTTCCGAAGATCATAGCTGCAGAAGTTAATCGAGCGTTGTCATCGTAGGCTTTTTTCAGGTATTGATATACTGTCCTTGAATCTAGTTCAGAAGTGCTTGAAAGTGCAGCCAGTGAAGCATGGATTTGCTCACAATATTGACCAATCTCCTTTTTGCCCTGATCGAGTAAATCAAGAGCATGTAAAATGCCTTCATTAATGGGGTCATCAAACAAATTGAATTCCCTGACACTTTGCCTCAGTTCCTGAAGCTTCTGACTTTTGGAATCAGCAACCTTACTCCCTTTTTCCAGCATGCCTTTGATGAGTTCAAGGGCTTTAACCAGAAAATTACTAGTTATGTTTTGTGAAGAAGAATTGTGATAAATTTTTCCAAAAGATATTGAAAGATTCTGAAGAATACCTGTTACTTCGCTTAATGTCTGGCCAACTCCCCCAAATATTTCAATAAATAATTGGAGATGTTCCAGCTGCTTTGCAACATGTTCATGAAAATCAGCGATGCATTTTTCTGTTCCATCAGCTTCTTTTTTTTCCTCAAGTGTCTTTAAATGTTTTTTAAGAAATCCCAAAGGTTCAAATGGGATACGAAGCAAATGCATTCGTATAAACATGTCCGTGCGGGACACATTGTAAAGATCAATTCCCCAGCCTGGCAGTTTATTTGGGCCTGGGACTTTAACATTTTTCAGCTTTCTTTCAAAACTTGAAAGATTCTCCAAAATCTCATCTGGAGCAGCCAGCTTTTGAGCAGATTTTTTTGAGATAGCATCTACCATTGCCTGCTTCTCCAATTCCTGGATACGGCTTACATTCTGGAAGTATTTATATACTGATTGAACTTCCTCCATTGTCATTGGAGGATCAAAGGTGCTGACATTTTTGTTTTTAAGCAGTTGGTCAGCAAGCGGCTCAGTCTCTTTTAAAAGATTTTCAACTTCTTTTTTTGCTGAATCTTCAGCTGTTGCTTCTATCGGCAGACGCGACCATTTACCTTGTTGCAGACCATCGTGAATGCTGCGTATTTGTTTCAATGATAATTCAACTGCCTTTCCTGCAGAAAACCCCAGTGGCTCCGTATTGTAAAATCCCTGATCAAGGCTGAGATGGATACACTCTGCTTGACGATTAATTTTATGTTTCATTCTCAAAAATCGATCAGCATCTCTGCTAAAGTGTTCGGGACTGCGGCATTTGTCGTAGAGCTCTTTTTTGGTAAGATTAATTTCTTTGAGCATGGTAACAATGCTTTCCTGTTCACCTGACTGTAAAATCCAGCGATTTTCCTTGCTGAGTGCCACAGAAACAAATTCAGTAATCTCCTTTGCCTGTATAAGGGCATCCTGAACTTGTGAAACAGGTTTTCGTTCTGCCTTAAGGGAGGTTTTGGCCTGTTTTAAGTGTTCCAGCGAATTAGTGGACATAAGATCAGCTCCAAGTTATACTTAATCAGCGTAGTAATAATTTTTAGAAGGTTGTGTCTCTTAAAGAAATACTACATAAGCAGAGTCTTTATTTATAGTGTATTTCAATGGAATTAGAAAATCATTTAAGAAAAAAATGAAATCGCTGCTTGAAAGTATCTCACAACCCCAGGAGATACAAAACTTTAATTTGAGAGAACTTACACAGTTAGCGCAGGAATGCCGTCAGCGTATAATTGAGGTTACAAGTAAGTGCGGAGGGCACCTTGCTTCCTCACTTGGTGCCGTGGAAATTACAGTAGCTCTTCTAAAACATTTTGATTTCAGTATTGACCGCCTGGTTTGGGATGTGGGCCATCAGGGATATGCTTATAAAATTTTAACAGGCCGTAATGAGAATTTTGATACTCTTGGCAAATGCGGTGGTATCAAAAAATTTCTCTCAAGGGACGAAAGCAGTTATGACCATTTTGGAGCAGGGCATGCTTCCACCTCCATTTCAGCCGCGTTGGGCATGGCCATTGGACGTGATCTCCAGCAAAAGAAGCATAGGGTTGTTTCAGTCATTGGTGACGGGGCGCTGACGGGTGGGCTTGCCTTTGAAGCTCTGAATCACAATGGCTCCCTCGATAAGAACATGCTGGTTATTTATAATGACAACGGAATCAGCATTGATCCAAATGTTGGTGCGATTTCAAAACTGCTGACACGCTTTGCATCTTCACAATTCTACAACCGGTTCAGGGAAGAAACCCTTGATTTTGCAGAGAAAGCGCCGTTTTCTGAGAGACTTGGTCTTAAAACCACTTTACAGAAAATGCATGATTCTGCAAAGAGCTTTTTTTCACCTCCCAGTATGCTCTTTGAGCAGTTAGGCTGGAGATATTTTGGAACAATTGATGGTCATAATCTTCAGGAACTGCTGGATATCATCAAACAAGTCAAGAACTTAGACGGCCCTATTGTCATTCACGCCATTACACAGAAAGGAAAAGGATACGCTTTTGCAGAAGAGGACGCATATAAGTATCATGGAGTAACACCTTTTGAACCTTTGGATGGAAAATTTAAAAAGAAAAAAACTTCAGGTCAGGCAATCAGTTATTCCCAGGTATTTGGTAACAAACTCGGTGAATTAATGGAACGTGACGAAAGTGTGGTGGTGTTAACAGCAGCCATGCTGAGTGGTACAGGAATCGTAAATTTGCAGCCAAAATTTCCTGATCGTGTTTTGGATGTTGGCATTGCGGAAGGACACGCGGTAACTTGTTCTGCAGGACTTGCTACTACAGGCAACAAACCTTTTGTTGCGATTTATTCAACTTTTCTACAGCGTGCTTTAGATCATATTATTCACGATGTTGCAGTTCAGCAGCTTCCTGTAAGATTTATGCTCGATCGTGCTGGATTCGTAGGGGCAGATGGTCCTACACATCATGGTATGTTTGACCTTACTTACCTCCGAATGATACCAAATATGACAATTATGGTTCCGCGTAATGGCGCGGAATTACGCTGCATGATTGAATTTGCCTATAACCACGAAACTGGACCGCTGGCTATTCGATATCCAAGAGGTAATACTGCAGAACTAGATGAAAATAAAATTCCACCTCTTGAATTTGGAAAAGCGCAAATTTTGAGAAAAGGACAAAATGTTGTACTGTTTGCAGTTGGTACTATGGTTGAAAAAGCGGAACAGGTTGCTGATCTTCTTGAAAAGCAGGGGGTTTATGCTTCAGTTATTAATGCCCGTTTTGTAAAGCCTCTGGATGAGGACTTGATAGTTAATTTAGGTAGAGATGCTAAATTGCTTGTAAGTCTTGAAGAAAACACAATTCACGGCGGATTTGGCAGTGGTGTGCTGGAAATTTTAAGTAAGAATAGAATATGTATTCCCACACTGCAGATTGGAGCACCGGATCGCTTCATTCCTCAAGGTTCTCCTGAAGAACAACTTAATGAAGCAGAATTGAACGTGGAACAAATTTATGGTCGTGTCCTTGAAAAACTTCCGGAGGTTGTAAAGAAAATAAGAAAAAAAAGAACAATGGAACAAAAGAAACGCGCTTCATGATATTTACGAATTTGCATGTTGCATGATATTAATGTGATTGGAGTATAAATCATCAAGTTCCCTTTCCAAAGATTACCTTCCTGAATTCTTCTTTAAAAGCTCATAAAACGAAAATTGATCCATTTGGATGGTTCGCACCAAAATGTACGGCTTTTGCATTTGAGTTGTGCTGAAAGTTCACCTGTAGGTTCAGGCATAGAATTCCATTAGGAATTAGCAATCAAACATTTATTCGAGGAAAAAAATGGCAAATGATTTACTTAAGAAGCTGGAAGAGAAAATAAATGAAGCAATTGAAACCATCGAGCTGTCACGTATGGAAGTTACTGATCTGAAAGAGCAGAACGAAGAGTTGGAAAATCGTTACGCAGATTGGGAAACAAGGCTGTCAACTTTAATAGAAAAATTTGAGCAACTGGAAGATAGTGAAGATGCTGAGGTTGAAGAAGAAGTAAATGCAGCTATGCAGGATACTGAGGAAGAGTCAGAAGAGGAAGTTGAAGCTGCGGACGCATTGGATTCAGAAGATGAACATTCTGATGAAGAAGAATTAGGTTCCACTTTTGGCACAAATGCTGATTCTTTCACTGAAGCCCCGGAATCTGCTCAGCATTACGCATGAAGCAAGGAATATGTTCCAGGACTCTCAGACTGCCAAATAAAATCTTTTTCCCCGAAATTGTCTTTGCTAAGAAAATAGAATTTCAGTTTCTTCGCAAATTGCTTACTGCTTTATTTGCAACCCTGTTCCTGACAGGGTTGCTGCATCCTGAGATTATTAACGCTCGACAGTCCGTTGGGATCCTCTCCGTTAATATTAACTACCCATCAAAAGGTCTTAATTGGCTCAAAATATTCCTTAGGGAAGAGCTTTCACTGCAATTGCAGCTCGCTGATCGGTTCTCAGTTATTACACCTGATACAATGCATCGCTGGGATCAGCGGCACAATGAAAAAGGCCTGCTTCAGGCCAATTTGTCATATCATGATTCAACAGCATTCACCCTGCTGAAACCTGACAGATTACTTGAACTGTCAATACAGAAAGTTCTAAGCCAACTTTCTGTCAGATGGAACATAAGAAGTATCAATGAAAATAAATCTACAGATAATAATCACGCCTGGGCTACTCCGGATAAACTGGTGGAGAAACTCTTAAGTGATCTTGAAGCCGATCCTTTTTTTGGTAAACTTACACACTTCCCTCAAGGATATTCATGGAATGGTGTCAGGAGTTTTTTTCAATGGAAGCTTAAACCTGTTCCGTCCCCTGGCTCCGAAGAATGGCAGAAACACAAAGAAGAGCTTGAGTCTTTACTATTAAATCACCCATCGCTGGGCTCCTCAATCAAAGTTTGCAGAGCCGTGATGCTCATTCTAGAAAGCAGTGTTTCATACCCCGCCCACGTTCCAAGCCTTATTTTGGCGGAGCACGATATTTTAGCTGCTATCAAACGGCATCCTGGCAATGCTGAACATCACACTTTATTGTCACTGATACATTACCTTCGCAGAGACCCTTTGTATGCCAAACAACAGGCAAATATTGCGGAGAAAATAAATCCCGGCAACGGAATGGCAATGATACTCTATGGCCTTACTATCGGCAAAACCCCTCAAGCAGGCACTTCCTTTATTAAACAGGGTCTCCGGACCTATCCATTTGTTGCAGAACCGGATTCTCTGGGGTGGCAGCCATACCATGTACTTGTCAGAGATTTAGAACCCTGGCTGGTTACTTCTGATTCTGAAAAAGTTTTAAATTATGAACAGCTGATGCATTCAGGCAAGGAGTTATACAACGATCAGCGCTGGAATGAGGCTCGCAAATTCTTTGAAGAAGCATCTGTACTTAAACCCGACCTTCCTGAACCTGCTCTGTATCTGGCCAGGCTTAAGCTGGCTCAACATGAATTGAGGACCGCACTGCTTCAGCTTTCAAAACTCCAAAGCAGATTTCCCAAAGATCCTGAAATCAACCTTTATCTTGGATACGCACATGAACAATTAAAGCGTCATCACAAAGCTGAAAAATTATACCGGCGAGTACTTCATCTTAAACCCAAACACCACAAGGCACTTTTGAGACTGGGGGCAGTACTAATTAAACTTGGCAAACATGGAGAAGCAAGAAGTTTTCTGGAAAGCCTTACACGAAAATATCCCTTGTATAGTGTTGCATGGTGGAATCTTGGCATAGTTTATTTAAATTTTGGAGAAATGGAGTTGGCAGAGTCAGCATGGCAGGAATGTTTAAGACTTGAGCCGGAAAACAACCAAGTAAGGATTAGACTTGAACAATTGCGTGAAGAAATGTACTTTGCATCAATATCAAATTAGCTTTTTTCACATAAATTTTCGTTTAGGCTTCACACTTGCAGATATACATTATTGATATTGATCTTAGCAGTGTAAGTGAAAATATTTCATTGTAAAGAATCAACAAACATATAATAATCTTGAATAACGACTTTATTAGTAATTGCTGACGAAGTACTTGTTTTTTAAACTTGGTTCTCTGTAATGACTTTTGTTTTGCTGGCGGAAAATTCATACAAAAATTAAGAAAATTCAGCAATTTTAGATTTCTTTATTTATTTTTAAGTATTAAAAAACGGGGATTCGTTACCTTTTCTGGGGAATAATCAAACTCAAATAAAAGATAATTCTTCTTGGAAAAATTGCAAATATACTTTACTTTAATTATAAAAATTGTTATAATTCCGCACTTTAGTTAATAAAAAGCTTGCAAAAATTAAATATAAACAATAAACTCGCTCGCGAATTGGTTGCAAAATTTTTCTCGATAATTCAGAACAGAGGAAGGACGAACATGAAAAATTTTATAGTTTTTATCATCTCCATCTTTTTTTCTGTCCAGGTTTTTGCTCAAACTGAAGATAGTCAGGATGTTACTCCAACAGAACAAACTGCTAAAACAAGTTTGGCTGGAGAATATATTTATGCCGATTCATATTTTAAAAAATCCAAGACAGGTGTTTTGTTGAAGTGGTTACCGGCAACAGGCCCTACTGTGTTTTACGGATGGCGTTTTGTAGTCTACAACACAGAAAAGTTTTTTATCGGAGGTACGGGATTCACAGGCCAGTATGGTGGTCCAGAAGATTATGGTACTCTGACTGCGGCCGGAATGACAGCAGGCTGGGATTTGACAAGCTTTGACGATATTTAGGTTGACTGGGGCTTATCTGCAGGTGGTGTCGGCGGTAGAAACGCACAACAAAATCAAACGTCAGACCAAACAATTGAAGAA
>JAKUUF010000036.1 GCA_022448705.1 SAR324 cluster bacterium
GGTAACGGAGGTACTGTTTCATCAAGCATCGTTTCAGATGAAGCCGTAAAAACTGTGATGTCAGGACCTGCATCAGGTGTTATGGCTGCTGCTTATACCTCAATGCAGTGTGGATTTAGTCAAGTTGTTACTTATGATATGGGTGGAACCAGTTGCGATGTAGGATTGATTGCGGATGGAATCCCCCAAGTTACTTCAGAACTTGAGATCGAATACGCTATGCCAATTCATGTGCCTATGGTTGATGTACACACCATAGGAGCAGGAGGAGGCAGCCTGGCATGGGTAAATGAAGCTGGTTTGCTGCAGGTTGGACCTGAAAGTGCCGGCGCTGAACCTGGACCAATTTGTTACGGACGGGGGGGTACCAAACCTACAATAACCGATGCAAATATGGTTCTTGGACGCTTGAATCCAGAGTCACTGCTTTCAGTCAAAAATCCTGTTTCACTTGAAACAGTGCGTAACAAAATAATAGATGATGTAGGGAAAAATCTTGGATTTAAGGATGTGGAGGAAACAGCTTCTGCGATTATAAGGATTGCAAACATGAATATGGCCGGGGCCCTTCGATTGGTTTCTCTTGCAAGAGGTTATGATCCACGTGATTTTGCGCTGTTTGCATTCGGAGGGGCGGGCCCACTGCACGCAGTGTCTTTGGCATCTGAACTTGGAATCCCTAAAGTTCTGGTGCCAATGAGACCCGGAATCACTAATGCTGTAGGATGCGTGGTTGCGGATGTGAGACATGATTATGTAAATTCCATCAACGTACCTTTAAACCAGGCAGATATGGACCAGGTTCATGACATTTTTGCTTCACAGATCAGAGCAGGAAATGAGATCATTGCCTCAGAAGGCATAGATATTGAGGAAATTGTTATCATTCATCAAGTTGACATGCAGTTCCAGGGACAAACTCATATCCTTAATTTTCCGGTGCAGAACCCCAGTGTAAGCAGGAGTGCCCTGCAGTCGTTATTTGAAAAAGCATATTGGGACCGTTTTAATGTTGAGCTTCCGGAAATCAGGGCGGTTCTTGTAAATCTTCATACTTCAGTAATAGGACGTCGAAAACCCGTTCCGCTAAAGACACTAATTTCACAAACAAAACATAAAAAAAAGCTGGATGAATGCATCATTCATAGTCGACCTGTATGGTTTGATTCTGGCTGGCATGATACCCCAATTTACAACAGAGAGTTTCTCCCACCAAAAATCAAATTCAAGGGGCCTGCAGTAATTGAGCAGTTAGATACAACAACTGTTGTGGAACCTGAGAATCATGTAGAAGTGGATAAGGCAGGTAACTTAATTATTTCGTTATAATTCTGTCTGCGGATTATGATTGTATTATTAACCTTTACTAAATTTAAATTATTGTGACTGCAGGAAAACTTGACCCGATTACTTTGACAGTCATTCAAGGCGGCTTGCAGCAAGTCTGCAATGAAATGGACCTTGCCTTTGTACGTTCAGCATTCAGCCCAGTAATTTCTGAAGCACTGGATCGATCAGACGGAATTTATCATAAAGACAACGGAGAACTGATCGCACAGGGTGAGTTAGGGCTTCCGGTTTTTGTCGGCACAATGCAGTTCGGCACAAGATGCGTGATTGAAAGAGCAAAGGATATTCAGGAGGGTGATGTGTACATTGTCAATGATCCTTACTTAGGGGGCACACATCTTATGGACGTGCGTTTCGTGAAACCGTTTTTTTATGAGGGGGAACTGTTTGCCTGGCTTGCAAACACAGGCCACTGGCCGGATACAGGAGGATCAGTTCCTGGTGGTTTTTCAGCAAATGCCACAGAAGTTGAACAGGAAGGACTAAGACTCCCTCCTGTAAAGCTCTACAAGGCAGGGGAAATGGATGAGGAAATTCTTTCAATTGTTCTCTCCAACATTCGTATTGCAGATCAGCGCATTGGCGACATCAAGGCCCAGGCTGCCGCGCTAAGCACAGGTGAAAAGCGTTTCACTGAGCTCATTGACCGCTATGGGAAACAAACCGTTAATTCCGCAATACAAGAGCTGAGAAGCCGAGCGGCACAGCAGATGAGAGCAAAAATTAAGGAGATTCCGGATGGCCTGTATCAGGGAAAGGCATTTGTAGACTCAGATGGCGTAATTGATGAGCCTTTATGCATCGACATGAAAGTTCGCAAGCAGGACACAGAATTATACTTCGACATGTCCGGTTCAAGTCCTCCATGTCTTGGACCAATGAACAGCGTTATTGCCACAACCAAATCCTCTGTTTATCTGGCGATTAAGCATATTTTCCCCGATGTGCCGATCAATGCCGGAACATTTGATCCTCTGCATATAAAGGAACCAGAAGGAACATTTTTATTCGCAAAATATCCACGTCCTGTCTCAGGCTGTGCAGCAGAAGTAAGTCAGCGCATTGCTGAAGCAGTCTTCAGCGCACTGGTACAGGCCATCCCGCAGCAGCTTTTTGCAGCACCTGCAGGCACCAGCGGGAATCTCTGTGTTGGAGGATATGACCCGATTCGTGAACGAAATTATGTAATGTACGTGATTAGTGGTGGAGGATATGGAGGCAATGCTGCGACAGACGGCTTATCCAACGGATGCTCCACCATCGGCATATCCAAAACAACTCCGGTTGAAGTAATGGAACAGTATTATCCTGTCCTATTTGAAGAATATTCTTTGCACGAGGGTTCAGGAGGTGCAGGGAAATCACGGGGAGGTTTCGGCGTAAATTACAAAATAAAACTACGCAGAGGAAACGCAAAGGTTTCCATGGTGATGGATCACGGACGATTTGGTCCTCAAGGTGTGTTGGGAGGTAAAGACGGTGGAGTAAACAAAGTGCAAATTGAACATAATGGACAAACATATGTTCCCCCGCACCTTTCTAAAGATCAGAACATTCATGTTCAGGCCGGTGATACAATATGTGTCTCAACTCCAGGCGGTGGAGGATATGAAAGTTCTTTAAAGCGAAATCCTGAGCTGGTTCGGAATGATGTACAGCGCGGTTATTACACTATGCAGCAGGCGCAAGATCTTTTTGGGGTTGTACTTACTTCAGAAGGATTAGTAGACGGAAATGCTACACAAAAATTAAGGAGTCAGTAACTTATATCTTCACTGATTCAGATAAATAGTGTTTAAATATGTTAATGATATTTAAGTAGAGTATTGTCCTAGCTGACCTGAAAATTCTTAAATCATAGTTATGTAAACAGATTAGAAGAAATCTGATAGATTACATTTTTAAACTTTTCAACAAATAAATTCATCAACAAACTCCGGCAAAAAACTAAGCAAAGTAATGTTTTTCATACTTCAGCGCAGACCGTCATTTGCTGAAATCTGATCTGCCTGAAGCCCTCCAACTCTTGAATGTATACGGCCGCCGGTAGCCATCACCAGACCAAACACAATCTCGTTTGCTCTTGGGGCATCCTGAACATATACTTCCATTGCATCAAAGTGGCTTCGTACGTAAGAGGCATTGATGTGGGTAATTGGAATGTCCAGTCGTGAGCCAACACCACCTATTTTCTTGGCTGAAGGAACAATCGCCAGTGCTCCACCAAGGGCTTCCCTCATCGCATATCCTCCGGGAACATGCCAGAGAGCACCGTGTTCTAGTTCTCCGGCTTCACCTACAATTGAACCTTTACCGTAGCTCTGTATTTTGTCTGCTCCTCCAAGCAGTTTGATCAATTGCTCTGCAGCATCAAGCCCGACAGGCTTCAGGGCATCCATCATTGGAACAATCTCATCCACAAATTCTCCCGCATAAGGATTTTCAAGTACAATCAATATGGCCCCTTTTTTTATGGGTTCTATACGTGCCTGACCTCCTTCATGGTAAATGTTTTCTACATGGGTGACTATTTTCCTGACTTTTATTAGTTCATTCATTTTTTATTTCAGTTTAAGTGTTTTCAATAACGAGTGTCTGCTTCTGCATGGAAAGATATGCTGACTGAATTTTATTTTTCCTAATCAATGCTTTTGCGGATTCTGCTCCGTTTCGAAGTGCCAGAGAAACTTCTTTTTCAGGAAGAAAGGGCACTTTCACAGTGACTTGATGCATACCTAGATCGGAGTCGTCCTTCACATCGCAGGCAGGTTTTCTTATTATTCCAGGATGTTCAATATTGACATTATTTGCGATCAAGGTTGCAGCTGCATCTGCGCAAGCTGAGGAAGAGGCCAGTACAGTGACCGCATCCGCTATCCCCAAGCTTTGGGATCGTCCTCTCCAACCAGATGTTGCCAAGCCTCGAACAGGACTTTCATAAGGCAGGCAGACTTTTGTATTCAACTCAGGCCTTTGCGGATTATCAACAACTCCAATTGTAAATGCAGATCCATAGTTCAACCAAAATGAAATGTCGCCTCCATTATTGACATACATCCTACGGATTTTTTTCAAACAAGAAACTTCGGATTTTGCATGATTAACCATGGTTTCCAAAATTTCTTCTGCCACCGCACCAGCCACAGCAGCCATCGGGGTGATAAATGCCCTTGACCCACGAACAGCATTAAACATTTTACGTGCTATTCTGCCTTGAGGCTCCGGATGAACTTCACTCCAAGGAAGCTTCAATAAATCCAGCTCTGAAACCAGTTCTTCAAGAACGGTACTGAATCGTTTTTTGGCACATTCGTATAAATCGCTTCTTATTTCCTCTGGCCCATCGACATGTGCAATTATATCAATCGGTCCATGATGTAAATACAAACGATTTTCTTCCGGCATTAATTGGCATTGAAAATCTGTAAATTTTTTATAATTCTGCTTCAAACTGCCTTTTTATTTATTTTCATTTTTAGGAAAAAGGCCATGGATTTTCTTCATTCCACTCAGAGATTCTTACTTCCATCTGTTGGGTGATATCTTCCAGTTTTTTTAAATTATTCATATGTCCCCCCAAATTCTGATAATCATCAAGCTTCATGGTGAATTCTATGGGAGCAACAATAGCAGGAGTGGGTACACTCCCGAATGAATTTTCGGGCATTTTTGTAACATCCACCATTACAGTGATTCCTCCTCCAGGCCAGACATATACAGGTGCTCCCCCACAGGTTGTACGGGTAAGGAGACTGCGCACAGAGCGTGTAAGGCGTACGGGGTTTTCAGTAACTCCTGCTCTCAAACTGCCTCCTGCACCGGCCATGAAAAGAACACTCGCAATGGATGGTTCGCAGTTTTCACCAATCCGATCAACCACTTTTTGAAGCACTTTCGGGATGGTTTCCTCACATGGTTTCAAATTCTCGTCCAACACATAATATGCCGCATCTTCTCCGGTTGTGCTGACCATCAGCAGTCGCAATCCCGGATATGCGGCTCCTTCTTTTATGCGGTCTATGATTTCCAGAGGGTCAGAAACATCAGTACCTCCCCAGCCATGTCCTGGATTGGCAACCTGGAAATATCTCCCCGGAGTTGATCGTCGTCCACGAACTCTTATTCCGGAAGGTTCCATACCTAAATACCGACCTGCCTGATGTTCAGAAAGCATTCCAGTGATATGTTCATCCACCACTATAACCTCGTCCACGTGTCCAAACCATTGTTGGGCAAATATACCAATTGCCGCAGAACCACATCCGACACGCATTCGCTCTTCCTGATTCCCGTCTATTATGGGAGCGGTCCCTGCTTTGATAACTAGTTTTGATCCGTTATCCACTTCAAGTTCAACAGGCTTTCTGTTGCCCAAATCCATCATCATTTCACAGGCAACCCGGCCTTCCTGCTTGCTTCCCCCTGTAAGATGATGTACTCCCCCAAGAGAGAGCATCTGCGAACCATATTCTGCGGTGATAACGTGCCCAACCTCTTCCCCCAGGCAACGTACCGAAGCCTGTTCAGGACCAATGTATCTATCAGTATCAATTTTGACTTTAAAGCTGCAGAAGCTGAAAATGCCTTCTGTGACCACAGTTACCATATCAACATCTTGGTGTCTGCTGCCGATTATGAAGGGCGCAGGTTTATAATCCGGGTATGTGGTTCCAACACCTACTGCAGTAGGAAAAATTGCATCTGAGTTAAGTACAGTACCGTCCCATTTTTGTGACTGTTCCCCGAATGGGACCAGGGCCTGATTCTGATCAACTGCTTTTTGGGTCAGAATTACCGGATCCATCCGCTGCAGTTTTCCGTCAACGTTTCCATAACGGTCGCATGATCCAGTTTTCCCTGGACTTATTCTGCATAGAATTGGGCAGGCATCGCAACTGACTTTTGCGGCAGATGAATTCGTTTTTTCGGAATTACTCATTTTTTACTTTATTGTCTGATAGGGAAAAAAGCAGGCCGTCTGCGGAAATATAATCGCCTCCTGAGCTTCAGATTTCCTGTGTCAGTATTTTCTCGAATCAGGCATTAGCATTATTGTTTCCAGCTTGCTGAATTTCTGAAAAAACTCGATCTGGTGTGGCAGGCAAATGATGAATTGCAACACCTGTAGCATGTTTAATACCCCCAAGGATTGCAGGTGCTGTTGGAATCAGGGCATGTTCACCTATACCTTTGGCCCCATAAGGTCCAAATGGCTCAGGATCTTCAATAAGTATTACTTCAATACTGGGCATATCTCCAACTGTCGGCATAAGGTAATCATGCAGATTTTCACTGACCTCCTGGATATATTCTTCCATTAAAGCCAAACCCAGTCCCTGGGCTATGCCTCCATGTATCTGTCCTTCCACCTGAGTTGGATTAATGGTCTTCCCCACATCATGTGCTGCAGCAATTCTGAGTACTTTTGTAGTACCTAATGAAGTATCAACTTCAACCTCTGCTATCTGTGCTCCGAAGCCATATGTCGCATAAGGACTGCCTTGTCTGTTTTCATCCAGAGGTGTGGTAGGAGGGTCAAATGTTCCTTCCCCTGTAAGCACATCACCATTTTCCTGGGGCAAAATATCAGAGAGAATAATCAGATGCTCACCTGTCTCGTCCTTTGCAATTAACTTTTCTCCTTCAATGTGAATAGTTGCCCGATCAGAAACTTCAGCAAGCTGTATTATCTTTGCTCTTAAACACTCCCCCGCAAGCTGTGAGGCTTTCCCAGAAACGAAAGTTTGCCTCGAAGCAGAGGTTTTACCGGCATCCGCTGTCAGGTCTGTATCCCCCATTACTAGGTCAAACTGAGATGCAGGAATGCCCAGGGCGTCTGCACATATTTGAACCATAACTGTGTTTGCTCCCTGACCGATATCCATTGCCCCATTATACAAAGTTACTTTACCTTGCCCATTAATTCCAACCTGAATGGTCGATGGATTAGACATTGAAGTATTACCGCATCCATACCAGACACTTCCACTGCCCACACCTCTTTTAATCACAGCGGATTGTTGATTATATTCTTCCGCTGCCTTACGCCATTCCACCCAGCGGCTTTTTAGTGCTTCCAGACACTCAACCTGGCCAACGCTGTTTTCAAGCAATTGTCCAGTGTTTGTGTGATCTCCTTTCCTGAGGGCATTCTTGATCCTGAAATCCAACGGGTCCATGCAAATCTTTTCTGCAAGGGTATCCATCAATGCTTCATGAGCAATTGCAGCCTGCGGAGTCCCAAAACCACGGAAAGCACCTGAAGGTGATTCGTTTGTGAACAATGCCTTGGTTTCAGAAAGCATTTTGGGTACAAAATATGGTCCTGTACAATGGATAGGAACCCTGTCCGCCACTGTTGGCCCCCATGAAGCGTAGGCTCCCGTATTGAAATCTCCATGAAATTCAAAGGCGGTCAATTTCCCTTCGCTGCTGCAGCCCGCTTTTGCTCGAATCCTCACAGGATGTCTTTTTGTGGTGGAAGCAAGTGATTCTGGACGGGTGTATACGCATTTCACTGGACGATTCAGAACCCACGAAGCAACTGCTACCAATGGCTGAACCGACATGTCAAGTTTCCCTCCAAAACCTCCACCCACTGCTGAGGGGATAATCCGAACCTGATGTTTATCAATTCCAAGTACCTGTGCTACCTCAGATTGGTCCATATAAGGCGTTTGTGTACAGACAAAAATCTCGAGACGATCACCAATTCTGTTTGCAAATCCTGCCTCAGGCTCAATGTAGCCATGTTCAATTGCCGATGTAGTCCAGATTCCTTCAGCGACCGTGTGTGATTCTGAAAATCCTTTTTCAACGTCACATTTTTTCACAAAGCCTCTGGACAGTGTGTTGTCAGGAAACTCGGACTGAACAGGATCCAAATTTCCGGCAAGAGCATTATCCAAACCACGGACTGGTTCAAGAGGTTGCCAAGTCAAATTCAAGTCCTCTTCACTTACTGATTCAACACTTTCACGATCACCAACCAGTGCAGCAACTGCTTCACCCCTGAAACGCACATGATCTTTTGCTAATACAGGCTGATCTTTGATATGAGGATATATTCCAAAACCATTATTACCGGGGACATCATCTGCTGTAAGCACCTTGACGAGTCCGGAGTATTTTTTCAAAACTTTTTCTGTATTAATAAGAGAAAATCGCGCGCGCGCATATGGAGAACGTATTGTCCGGAGCCAAAGGGAGTCCTCGGGGGCTTTGTCTGCTCCAAAAAGTTCTTCTCCGGTAAGTTTTTTTTGACCATCGACTTTTACCATTCTGGACCCTACAGCATTTCCTGCATCCGGAGAAGATATGGAAGTTTGTTTTTGTCCGGAATTGATCACAGCCTTAACAATTTTCGTATATCCGGTACAGCGGCATAATACTCCGCTGAGGGCTTCCAGTACTTGGTCTTCAGATGGATGTGGGACCTGATCCAGTAAAGACTGTGCAGCCATCAACATTCCCGGAGTACAAATACCGCACTGAGCGGCACCTTCTTCCAGGAAAGAATGTTGAAGGGAAGTCAGCTCACCGTTTTTAGAAAGTCCTTCAACAGTTCTAACATCACACCCTTCAAGCTGTCCTGTTGCAGTTAAACAGGCATAACGCTGCTCACCATTTATAAGGATTGTGCAGGCACCACAATCTCCCGCATCGCATCCAACCTTAGTTCCTTTCAGTCCTAAGTCTTCACGCAATACATCAGAGAACCTTCGTATCTGGCTGGCAAAAACAGTTTGAGGTGTACCGTTCAGATTAAAAGTTACTCTGGATTTATCTTCTTTAATCATGGATTACAAAACTCCTTTTACAGCACGCATAACCAATTCAGGGATTACAGCATTACGGTAGGCTGCAGTTCCTCGAATATCATCAATAGGCTCCAAGTTTTCAAGATGCAATGGTTTGATTTCCAGGTCCTGCAACTTTTGTCCTTTTGCTTCCTTCTCCAGCAGGTACAGTCTCTGTGATACTGCTGAGCAGGCTCCAACTGCAACATTCAAGTTCTCTATTTCCTCAGATTCGTTCAATTCCGCAACCACTCCCACCATGGCAATTGATATAACCAGAAATGCTCTTGATCCCAATTTTTCAAAATTCCCCCTTGCATCTTTTCCGGGATGCGGAATTATAAGTCCAGTCACGAATTCATCACTCTTTCTGGCTGTTTTTCTATTTCCCAGAATAAACTCTTCCAGTGGAAGCATCCTTGTTTCCTTAACAGACATCAATTGAACTTTTGCATCAAGAGCCATCAAATTTGGTACACTGTCAGCTGCGGGGGAGGCATTGCATATATTACCACAAATTGTTCCAGCGTTCTGGGTTTGAACACCTCCTATTGTCTTTGACGCTTTTCTTAAACCCTCAAACGCCGCAGGAAGATTTGCATTGACGATATCGGTCCAGGTTGTCAGTGCACCAATATATATCTGATCCTCAGTTTCCCTGATGGAACGTAATTCCCTGATCCCGGTCAAATCCATGACTTTTTCATTGAGATGTTTCCCAACTCTTGCCGGATAGAAATCAGTACCTCCAGCCAGCAAAGTCCATGAATTCTCGCTCAAGGCAACAAGTCCGTCATTAAGATTGTCAGGACGATAATAATTGAGCATCATCAAATCTTTCTATATTCAATTCTTTGGGAAGATAAAATTCCCCAATAGTAATGGGTCTTAAACTGCCGCACAGAGTAACTCAAGAGAGCTAATTTAACAACTTTTTATTGTCAGATTTTATTAGGACTCAGTTGCTTTTAAGTAAATATGCTGACTTCGATTACAAATTCAGCATTTAAAAATAATTAAAGTATTTAATGCCGTAAATTCTTGCCCGAAAAAATAATATCCTGTAGTATTCATTCTGTTCAAGATACCAATATCAATCTTTTGATAAATGTTTACCCACCTTCATCTCCACACTCAATATTCCCTTCTTGAGGGAGCAATACGAATTAAAGATCTGGCAGCAGCCCTGAAGGAAAAAGGTTATGAGTCATGTGCGATAACCGATCATGGCAACATGTTTGGTGCAATAGAATTCTATCATGCTATGAAAGCAGCAAACCTGAAGCCCATAATTGGTGTTGGTGCCTCAGTTGCTGAAGAAGAAACACAACAGGAGCTAAACGGCTATGGAAGAAAAAAATCCTCCCCGGGCCAGGTTCAATTACTGTGTCTAAATCGTGCGGGTTATCAAAACCTTAGTTTCATGCTGAGCCTCAGCTACACAGAGGGAAAAGTCAATGGCACCCCCTGCATAAACTATCAATTACTTGAAAAATATAATGAAGGTTTGATTGCACTCAGTGGCGGAATGAACAGTCAAATTAATCGCTTTCTGCATAACGGACGCATGGATGACGCCCGCCGTACTGCGATCTGGTATCGGGATCTTTTTGCTGGCCGTTATTATATTGAACTGCAAAATACAGGAATGCCGGAGCAACAGGCACTGAATGAGCAGTTAGTCATTCTTGGAGATGAATTAGATATTCCATTAGCAGGTACAAACGATTGTTTCTACCTCACTGAGGAGGAAGCGGAAGCACAATACATTCTGTGGCTGATGGGATTGCAGCTAAGAGTGACCGATGAAGGTGTGCCTCCTATGCTGGGTAACCAGAGATACTTAAAAAGTCCTGATGAAATGCTGTCCGCATTTGCTGAACTTCCGCTGATTGCTCTTGATAATACGAGTAAAATAGCTGAACAGTGTGAGCTGTCACTGGAAAACAATAAAATTTTCCTTCCGCAAATCTCCACTAAAGAGGATGAAACACTTGAATTGAAGCTGCGCAATGAGTCTGAAACAGGACTGGAAAATCGCCTGAAGAAACTTTTTGAACTCTACACGCCGGAATGTTCATTTGAGGAATTTCGCAAGCCGTACGATGAACGTTTACGCTTTGAGCTTGAAGTAATAATCCAGATGGAGTTCCCGGGTTATTTTTTGATTGTTTCAGAATTTATAAAATGGTCTAAGGAAAACGGTGTTTCAGTGGGGCCAGGGCGCGGTTCAGGAGCAGGTTCTCTTGTGGCATATGCTCTTCTGATTACGGATATAGATCCGTTGAGCCATGGACTTCTTTTTGAGCGTTTTTTAAATCCTTACCGTGTCAATCTTCCTGACTTTGACATTGATTTTGATGTTGATGGAAGAGATAAGGTAATCGAGCATGTTCGTCAGATATATGGTGAAAAAAATGTCTGCCAGATTTCTACCTTTGGGTCGCTGAAAGCAAAAGCAGTTGTGAGGGGTGTGGCAAGAGTGTTGGATTTCCCATATTCCCATGCAGACAAAATTGCAAAATTAGTCCCAAATGATTTGAATATCACACTTGATGATGCACTGGAAAAAGTGCCTGAATTGTCATCTCTTGCAATAGACGGCAGTGAAAATGAAAAAAAACTGATTACTTTCAGCAGGCAACTTGAGGATTTGAACACTCATCTGGGAACCCATGCAGCAGGGGTGATAATCATGGACAAGGATATTCGTGATGTGATGCCTGTATGTACCGGGAAAGACGGAACATTGCAGTCAATGTATCCAATGAAATACGCCGAAGACCAGGGAGCAGTAAAGTTTGATTTCCTCGGCTTGCAGAACCTATCCACCATTGATTACACACTTGATTTAATTAGAAAAAGCCGTCCCGATTCAGCAAATATTGATATCACTCATATAATGATGGATGACAGGCTTACGTTCGATTTGCTTTGCAGTGGAAACACAGTTGGAGTTTTCCAGCTTGAATCTTCAGGAATGAAGCGGCTGGTGGCAAACATGCAGCCTTCATCTTTTGAAGACATTGTAGCCATTCTGGCTCTATATCGTCCCGGACCTTTAGGCTCAGGAATGGTCGAGGACTATGTACAGTGTAAGCATAGACGCAAAAAAGTAGTTTATCCACACCCGCTGATGGAAGACATATTAAGGGAAACATATGGTGTACTCGTTTACCAAGAACAGATAATCCAATGCGTACAGGTTTTAGCAGGATTTTCACTGGGTCAAGCAGATTTGCTGCGCAGA
>JAKUUF010000037.1 GCA_022448705.1 SAR324 cluster bacterium
TGGGATAGTCTACCTTCAGCTTGCTTTTGATGGCCTTTGTGTCCTTATACTGACCATTTAAATCTGTATCTTCATAAGTTCCCTCAATAGTCGTTTTCAAACCAAAAAACGGTGTCACGTATCCAACCAGCAGCGAAGTTGAGTAACCACTGTCATCATTGGATCCCTCTACCAGCTTTTTCTTGCGGTCGATCTGCCAGTTCCATGTTGTTTCCTTTTCAAGCTCTTTCTTTGCCTTCATAGTGTAGACGTTGTCCCTCGAGGCTCGTTTTTATTTTTTGGAAAGGCTGTCTCTGGGAGAAGTTGATTCCGGTACATCTCTGGTTCCTGCTTCATTAGTTCCAATAGACAGGGTGAAGTCTCCTGCCCAGCTTGCGCGCTCCTCCCACTCAATACTGACCTGCTTAAACAATACTTCCTTGGACTCAAACTGGCCGTCGTGATGCTGATCTCCCATCAGAACTCCACGCAGATAAATGCTGGAGTCATCCATCACATCGAAACGATAAGAAGGCACAAATAAAATGCTTGAAGAAAATGCTTTGGATTTTGTGTCGTTGTCTTCTTTCGTTTCAATGTTGTCATTTATTTTGTTTCCAATAATGCTGATCAGCTGAAAACTGTCTCCGAGCTTTGCCTTTCTAAGCAATTCGGGAGTTTCATATACCAGCCTGAGTGTTTTCTTTGCTTCTCCGTTCAGGGTTTTGACATATACTACAAAATTATTTACACCGAAGTTAAGCATGTATGGGAACTTCAGCCAAACAAGGCTTGCGTCCTTTGGAAATTTCTGCGGCTTACCCCTTACAGTAACTTCCTGGATCGGACTGTAGGTACTGATCTGAATTTTGAGGACGCCTTTCTGCTCTTCTACTTTCTCCGGTGATAAACTGAAAATCAGGATCTCTGCTTCATCCTCTGCAGACACAGCAAACTGCGGGGTTAGCACGCACAGAAGCAGCAAGAGCAGAACTGCTCTCATGCTTGTGCATGCATTTGTGTATTTAACCCTCTGAGCAATTTGAAAGTAATATCCCTCTCCTGCAGGGCGATACACCTCCGCTTTTAGCGGGAATGACATCAAATAAGAAAGCATTTTCCTAGCAATGCTTTTTACCTGCAAACTAAGGCATTTTGTTCGAATTGTCAATCCGTAAAAGCAGTTCATTATGGTAAATACAGGCAAGGTCATCAGCAATTGTATCTGCTTTGGAGAGAACATCGTTACCATCAGTTATCAGGCACCCGTTTTCGTTAATAAAACAAGGCAGAACAGTTTCAGCTGCAGACTTAATTGCTTGCTAAATGCATGCCTGAAAAAAGGAAGAAAACTGGTCCTTTCCTGGAAATTTGAGAACCCTTCGGTTGGCGGCAAGGTGTTGCAGAAGTTTGTAAACAGTTTCTGCTTTTCCGCTTTCTTCAAGTGCATCAGAAATTGTAACGGCATCGAATTTTTGCCCGGGGTTTGACTTGAGATAGTTTTGTATTTTAACTGAAAGTTTTATCACATCGCCCGCGGCGAGTTTTCCTGCTTCTACGCCCGGCTGGTGATATGCGTTAAGTCCAATTAAATTTGCATACAGGCCCACGGCACGCTCGAACAGTGCAATCAAGGCCCCCAGTGTTTGAGAATTTAGTTCTTCTAGCGTTATGGTTAGTGATGCGCGTCCTTTTTGAAAAAGAGCGTCGCGAGTTCCAAGCAGAAAACCCTGCAGGAAATCTCCAGAGGTGACTTCGGGTTCAACCTCAATGCTGTGATGTTCTCTGTCCTTGAGGACTTCAATGAATGCCACAAAAAAATCGTCGGGACCGTCTCGCAGCTGCTGACCAATGGAATGCTGGTCAGTTGATCCCTTGCTGCCGTAAACTGTCAGCCCGTGATTTACAGTTTTGCCTTTAAGATCTTTTTCCTTCCCCACGGACTCCATAACCAGCTGCTGCAGGTATGGACTTAAATAAATCAGCCTGTCTTTGTAAGGCAGCATTACCATTGCCTTTTGGCCTCTGCCTCCGCCCGCATGATGCAACATCCAAGCCAGTACAGCAGCAGGATTTTCCGTAATTTTGACACGGCGAGTCAGCTCATCCATAATTTTTGCACCGTTCAAAAGACTGCTGATATTCACACCTAGTAAAGTTGCTGGAAGCAGGCCCACTGCGGAAAGAATTGAAGTCCGTCCACCTACCCAGTCCCACATTGGAAAACATCCCAGCCAGTTCTCTCTTGAGGCAAGCTGAGCAAGCTGACTGTTTTCTCCGCTGACGGCAACAGCATGTCTGGCAAAATCAAGTCCGGCGCTGCTGCAGCATTCTCGAACTTCAATCATGGCGTTGCGTGTTTCCAGGGTGCCACCTGATTTGGAAATTATGAGTATCAGTGTTTCTGCCAAACCTTTGCCGATTGAGGCAATCACCCGGTCCATTCCATCAGGGTCAGTGTTGTCTATAAAATAAAACCGCATAGGGTTACCTTGTGAACCAAGAGCGCTGTGAATTAACTGAGGCCCCAGTGCTGAGCCTCCCATTCCAAGAGACAGCACATTACGGAATTGTGCAGATTTCTGAGGTTTTATCTTTTTCTGATGAATGTCTGCTGCAAATTGCTGGATATTATCCAGGGTACTGTTTATTTGATTTTGAATTTTTTCAGTAGGAGCCAAGGCCGGGTTTCTCAGCCAGTAATGTCCAACCATTTGATTTTCGTCAGGATTTGCAATTGCTCCTTTTTCCAGCTCCTGCATTTGCTCGAAGGCAATGCTGAATTTTTCCTGCAGTGAATCCGGAAGCTTGTCAGGGGCATTCATCCGTGAGGTGTCAATAGACATACCCAGCTCAGGCATTTGCAGGCAATGTTGCTGAAAATAATTCCAGGAGGGGGTTTTGCTCATGAGGCGTGTTTTATCGAATTATGTTTGCAATTCTTTTAATCTTTGATTGCATAATACTTCTGTAATTTCCAAGTCAGTTAGCTTCTGCAGACATCCGCCATACGGACATTTTTTTAACTGGCAAGTCTCAGCTCCGTCAAGCTTTGGTGTCACTACCCATTGCTGCTGATCGTAAGGACCCCAGCGGTCCGGAGTGTGCGGTTTTGCAGGACAGAAAAACCCCAGCAGCGGAGTTCCAGCCGCATTTGCCAGGTGCAAAGGTCCGGTGCTGCTGGTGACAAGCAGGGAAGAATTCCGGATCACAGAAAATAATTCTGCCAGTGAAAAACGTCCTGCTGCTTTTTTCACCCGTTCTTCCGGGAATCCGGCTGCAAGTTCATTGACCAGGTTTTCCTCTTCGGAAATGCCAGTCAGCAAAACTGTCCAGCTGGTATTTTCTAGCAGCAGTCGAATTATAAGTATGTATTGCTCAGCATTCAAGTTTGGCGCGGAATCACCGCTTCCGGGATGAACAATTGCGTAGTCCGGACAATTCAGTTCCCTGCTGAATTCTTCCCACCATGATTCCGGAGTCCACTTTTTAAACTTGTATTCAGGCTGTTTAATCTGTTCAGGCAGCAGCGAATCAAGCAGGGAAAGATTGTATTCGGACTCATGTTTGCGGCAGTCCTTTCGATGTTCATAGATACGTTTGTTCAGCAGGAATGAATACCAGCGAAAACCTGTACCAATTCGGAGGGGAATTTTTGCCAACCACAAAGCGAAGGCTAATTCGGGCCTGGGATAAAACAGCATTACCACGTCAAAATTAAGATTTCCCAGTTGATTACCAAGCTTCAGCACTCCCTGCCATCCTCTGTGTGGACCTTCAGGCTCATAAGTCAGCAACAGGTCGATTCCCTCATACTGCTCTATAAGTGGAACAGTATAGGGCTGTGCAAGAAATGAGATAAACGCGTCGGGGTATTTTTTGCGTAATGCCGTTACCGCAGGCAGAGTCAGAATAGTGTCACCTACCCGGTCTGTGCGGACCAGCAGAAAACGTTTAGGAGTTTCGGTGTAAGAATTTTGGGGCATGCAGGCATTTTATGGTTTGCTAAAATTGCACTATGCCTTAAAGATATTCCGCCATATTTTGCCTGAAACCTGGCGACCA
The DNA here is from genome assembly GCA_022448705.1 of SAR324 cluster bacterium. Classification (GTDB taxonomy): domain Bacteria; phylum SAR324; class SAR324; order SAR324; family NAC60-12; genus Arctic96AD-7. The sequence continues at coordinate 4,045 of JAKUUF010000037.1, forward strand.
ATTTCTGCAATCGATTCAGTGAGCGGAATGGATTTCGGGCAGACCTCAACACAGTTTTGCGCGTTCCCGCAATCAGATATTCCACCTTCCTGCATGAGGGTATCCAGACGCTGATCAGTAATGTTCTTTCCAGTGTGATGCATGTTGAAGAGGCGTGCCTGGCTGATTGCTGCCGCACCAAGGAAGTTATTTTTCTGAGTGTATTGGGGGCATGCTTCCACACAGCAGCCGCAGGTCATGCATTCAGACAGTTTGTAGGCAACTTCCTGTATGCTTTGTGATTCACGGTCTCCGGGACCAAGGTCATGATAGCCGTCTGCGGTGACCCATGCCTGTACTTTTTTCAGTGCCTCAAACATTCTTGAACGATCAACGATTAAATCTCTTATAACCGGAAATTTACTCATTGGCTCTAATGTTATTGGTTTTTCCAATTTATCTATTAATGCACTGCATGCCTGATGCACCTTTCCGTTTATCACCATTGTACAGGACCCGCAAACTTCTTCCAGGCAGTTGCTGTCCCAGACAACTGGAGCTACCTTCTCTCCCTTCGAGTTTTCCGGTTTAGTCCGAATGTCCATCAAACAGGAAATTACATTTGAATTAGGAATATATGGAATGACGAAATTTTCCCAGTATGGACTCGATTCAGCAGTATTCTGGCGCTTGATTTTGAAAGTTACAGTATCTGACATTTTCAATTCCTCAGTTATATTTTCGTGGACGTGGAGAAATGAGTGATGTGTCTACATCCTCATAAGAAATTTCCGGACCACCTTCTGAACCTGAAGTTCCATTTTTATATTCGGCAATTGTTGTTTTTAGCCACTTTTCATTGTTTTCAGCAAATCGTTTCATGTAGGCTAAATGCTGCTGATCAAAGGCACTTTCATTTAAATTACCGTCTGCTTTCTGCTTTTCAAATTCGAGGTATGTCTCAGGCTGGAAATCATCCGGCTGCTTGAGATCAAACTCAGGTTTGTAGTGTGATCCACGGAATTCATCCCTCATCAGGGCACCTTTAGTGATTACCTTGGAAAGCTGGATCATGTTCCAGAGCTGATTGATGAAACTTGGGACTGGATTGGACCAGTCAGTGGTGTCCAGACAGGTTATATTTTTCCAGCGAGACTCAAATTCATTGATTTTGTCCAGAGTCGCTTCCAGCTTGGAATTTTGGCGCACAATCAGAACATTGGTAATCATCTGCTCAGCAAGTTCCCGATGCAGGGAATAAGGATTCTCACTTCCATTCATTTTATTAATATCTGAAAATCTCTCCTGCCATTGCCTGCTTGCATCATCAAACACTTTTTGAGGGTGATCCTCAGCTGCTTCCGGAAGATTTTTTACATAATTGATAACTCCCGGACTCATCATCAGCCCTGTATAAATGCAGCTCAAAAGGGAGTTTGCCCCAAGCCTGTTGCCGCCATGATACTGATAGTCTGCTTCTCCGGCGGCATAAAGACCAGTTATGGAAGTCATTTGATTGTTTGGTGACTGGTAGTCAATCAAGCCATCTGAAGTGGGTGTATAATCCGTCCAGATTCCACCCATTGAATAATGCACTGCAGGAAAAATTTCCATCGGTTCCACTCGGGGATCCACACCTGTGAATTTTTCGTATATCTCCAGAATACCTCCGAGTCTCCGATTCAGAAATTCAGGAGTATGATGTGTCAAGTCCAGGTAAACTTTCATTTCACCTTTAACTCCCAGGCCCTCGTTTACACAAATGTCATATATTTCACGTGCACCTACATCACGTGGAACAAGATTGCCGTAAAGCGGGTAGCGTTCTTCAAGAAAATAAAATCTTTCTTTTTCAGGAATATCTTTTGGTGATCTGGAATCTCCGGCTTTCCGTGGTACCCAGATTCGACCTCCTTCACCGCGGGCGGACTCGCTCATTAAGCGCAATTTATCACGTCCAGGAATTGCAGAGGGATGGATTTGAATGAACTCGCCGTTGCCGTATTTCGCTCCTTGCAGATAAGCTGAAGTAGTAGCTGTTCCGGTACAGACCATGGAATTAGTTGAACGCCCGTAAACGAGCCCAGGCCCGCCAGTTGCCAGGATGACTGCGTCACCCTTGAGTGCCATTATTTCTCCGGTGCGGAGATTGTGTATGACTGCACCGACACATCGGCCATCATTATTGAGCACGGCACCAAGGTATTCGTGCCACTCCATTTTTTCAACAATGCCCTGCACCTCAAAGTGCCGAACCTGCTCATCTAAAGCATATAATAATTGCTGTCCTGTGGTTGCTCCTGCGAAGGCTGTACGGTGGTAGAGTGTGCCTCCAAATCTGCGGAAATCCAGATTTCCTTCAGGAGTACGGTTGAAAGTAACTCCCAGCCGGTCCATCAGGTTGATGATGTATGGTGCATGGTGACACATGTCTTTGCAGAGCGGCTGATTTGCCAGAAAGTCACCACCTTTGACTGTATCATAAAAATGGATGTCCGGAGAGTCACCTTCTCCTTTAATATTGACGGCACCATTTATTCCTCCCTGAGCACACACAGAGTGTGAGCGTTTAACAGGTTGAAATGAAACCAGCAGCACGGACATTCCAAGTTCAGCAATTTTCATGGCGGCTGCAAGACCGGCTAATCCTCCTCCAACTACAATAACACGTTGTTTGCTCATCAATATTGCTCTTGTTACCAGATTGCCGCCAGCGCGTAAAAGGCGCTTGCAGTTAAAATAATAAATACCAAAAAGCTGAAAGAGCGAACCCTTTTCTGAGAAGTTGGTGTCAGTGCAATACCCCAGGTCATGCAAAATGTGTTGAGGCCATTGGCAAAGTGAAATACTGCTCCAAGCACACCAAGCAAATAAACAGTCTTAGTCAGCATTCCGGTTTCCGGGTCTGCAAAGCCGCTTGACAGGTGTTCAAAATGGGTTCCCCAAGTACCGGCAATCCACGGACCCAGCTTGGCATTCCAGACATGTGCGATTATGAAAAGCAGTACACCTATGCCGCTAATGCGCTGCAGCCAGTAAAGCAGATGCGAGAAATAAGTGTAGGAAGGCTGTACTTTGTTCTCAAAAACCAGAAGGACCCCCAGGAGAGAATGAAATAAAAGAGGGATATAAACAACAATGACTAAGGCCCAGGTTGCAAGAGGACTGTCATAGAAGCTATTGACCTCGTTATTATATATTTCTGCACCGTAGTGAAGATATAGCTGCAAATAGAGGTGGTATACAAGAAAAAGCCCGACAGGCACGACACCTGTTAAACTGTGTATTCTCCGTAAAAGAAAATGCGAGTCCATATGTCACAGATCAAATTAGATAAAACTTTGAACCTTCAAGCAGAACACAGTACTCACTATATCATGAAGGCGAGTCAACTATAAAGTTGATATTTATATGATTTTTGGGCAGAGCTGATTGTATTATACCTGTAATTAAACAGGATTTATCAGCTGGATGTGCTTTTAGCCAGGGACAGGGCTAAACGTGACTTGTAGCGGGCGCCGGTACGTTTGTGCAGAACACCTTTAGTAACAGCTTTATCTATGTTTTTTTGCACATTGGGATAAGCATCACGTGCCTGTTCTAGATTGCCGCTCTCCTGAAGAAGTCGAAATTTTTTAATGTTTGTTCTAAGATCTGCCCGCATAGAGCGATTATGTGCTGTACGTTTGGCAGTTTGTCGAACTCGCTTAAGTGCTGATTTGTGATGGGCCATAAGTTTTTCCTTTTTTTAAAAAGCGTTTACAAAATGATCAATCTCAGGCGTTGTTTTGCCTGCCAACTGCACTGCAATTACATCGAATCTGGGTTGCAGGTGCATGAGGTGCTTTTGACTGAGATAATGTTCACCCAGCATTCTCAGTTTCTCAATTTTTTTTGCAGTTACTGACAAAGACGGGTGAAGTCCGGTTCTGTTTCTGCGCGTTTTTACTTCGCAAAATACAAGATATTCCCTGTGTTCCGCAACAATGTCAATCTCACCAATTCTGGAGCGGTAATTACGTTCTACAATGCTGTATCCCTGCTCTTTCAAAAAATCACAGGCAATCTCTTCTCCTGTTCTTCCTGTGTGCTGCCGTTCCTTTGTCAAAGCAAATTAGTCTGTACTGGTTTGAGCCTGAAAGAACGCCTGTGTATTGGAGACAGTCCATGCTCAGCAATTGCTTCCCGGTGCTGCCTGGTGGGATATCCCTTGTGACGCTCAAAGCCCCATTGAGGATACTTTTCCCCAAATTCAACCATCTTCCTGTCCCGTGTCACTTTCGCCAGAATCGAAGCCGCGGCAATACTTTTGGAAAGACAATCCCCTTTTACTACTGCCTGACCCTGGATGTTCGTGACGGGATAACGATTACCGTCAACCAGCAGATAATCCGGAGCAGGCTCAATTTCAGCTGAACAACGCTGCATCCCGACCATTGTGGCCTGCAGGATATTTAACCGGTCAATTTCCTGCGGAGAAACCGAGACTATCTTAAATGCTGAAGATTCTGCACAAATCAAGTCGAACAGCTCCTGCCTTTTTTTAGCGGGAAGCTGCTTTGAATCATTGAGCTCAAACTCGGTATTCCAATTTTTTCCTAAAATAACTGCAGCAACAACGACTGGTCCGGCAAGCGGTCCTCTTCCTGCTTCATCGATACCTGCAATCTTGCTGAATCCGCGACTATAAGCCGCATTTTCAAACTCAAGTGTCGGTCTGAATATCTTCTGCAGGACGCGCATTAATGCGTTCCTTGATTCGAGCTGCTTTTCCTTTACGTGCACGCAAGTAATAAAGTTTTGCCTGACGTACTCTCCCTATTTTGATGACATCAATACTTTCAATTCTAGGAGAATGAAGCGGGAAAATACGTTCTACACCATACCCCTGTGTAACTTTTCGCACAGTAAAGGTGGCCTTGTTGTTTCGTGCACCGCCATGTTTGCTGATAATGACACCCTCAAAGGCCTGAATGCGTTCTTTGTTTCCTTCCGTAATCCGGTAATTAACCCGAACATTTGAACCTACCCGTAAGTCCGGCAATTCGCTGCGCAATTGAGATTGCTCAGTTACTTCCATTGCAGTAGACATTTTATTATTTTTTGTGAAAGTTTAAGGTTACAGTTTTTAAATATTTAACAGAATCATCTGTTATCTCACTTAATGAAGCTCATATTTAATTTGAGGAAATTTCATCAAATCGGCAAAATTCTTCAAATTAGATCCGGCCGTCTTTTTTTCGTTCGTGAAAAAGCCTGCTGTTGGCGCCATTGAGCAATTTTTTTATGGTTCCCCGACAGCAATTCTTCCGGAACATCCATGCCAGCATAACTTGCCGGACGTGTATATTGCGGATATTCCAGCAGGGATTGAGAAAATGATTCCTGTTCAGATGATTCCTGATTACCAAGGAAGCCGGGCAGAAGCCGGCTGACGGATTCAATTATTGCCATAGTAATAACTTCACCGCCCATGCAAACGAAATCACCTCCGGATATTTCCTCATCCACCAGACTTCTTATTCTTTCATCAAATCCTTCGTAACGTCCGCAGACTAATGTCAAAACAGAGTTGTTCTGACTCAGTTCTTTTGCCTTTTTTTGAGTGAACGGCTGTCCTTGCGGTGAAACCAATATTGTATGTGTCTCACGTCCCTGGCTTTGATGAAAATTTTTCTGTTCCTCAAGTGTAAGAGCAACCGGCTCAATTCGCAAAATCATTCCCGGGCCGCCACCGTATGGTGAATCATCTACTTGAAGATGCTTACCAAGCCCGTGTTTGCGAAAATTTACAAGGCTGACGCTCAGAAGCCCCTTTTCAATTGCACGCTTGATCAGGCTTTCATCCAGGAAAGAAGAAAAAATTTCCGGGAATAATGTCAGTACCTCGAAGCGCAACATCACTGTCTTCAGCTGGCGACAATCAATCCTGGTAAAGGGTCTATGATCATTCTCTTCGTTTCAACATTCAGTTCCAGCACCACATGGGGAACGTCCGGAACCAGGAAAGCCGAGCTTCCGTTACTTACTTCATACACATTGTTTGCTCCGGTTTCCAGGAAATCGGTTATTTCTCCTAAAATCCGGCCTTTTTGATCTTCTACACGGCAACCGATGATTTGGTGCACGAAGACTTCATTGGACTCCAAAGGTTTCAGTTGATCATCAGGCAAAAGCAATCGGCAACCTTTAAGCACTTCAGCATCGTTGCGGGAATTAATTTCTTCAAAAAGAATAATCCAGCAATTTTTCGACTGATTAATACGTATTATATTTAAGGCACTTAAACTTCCGGCTTTCTCAAGAAATAATACTTTTTCCTTCAGATAATAATCGGGAGTATCAGTGACGTACCTTGCCCTGACTGCTCCTTTTATTCCATGAGCTCCGACAATGGTGGCAATCCATGTATGCTCATCATAATCATTATAATCAGTCATTTCGGCCTTTATCGAAAAAAACGATAAACCCCGTAAAGCTTTTTAAACCTTGATATTTGCCAGCTTCATTAATTTACCGACCCGGTCGCTGGGTTGTGCTCCAACTGAGAGCCAGTGCTTTAGGCGCTCCGCATCAATCTCAAAACGATTTTCCTTGACCATCGGATTGTAAAATCCAATACGCTCAAGGTACCGGCCGTCACGTTTGCAGCGCTGGTCTGCAACTACAATACGGTAATATGGTTTCTTTTTTGCGCCACCTCTGGCGAGACGAATTCTAACCATGTTAAATATCGCTAATTATTCTGTTTAAGTCTAATACAAGCTATAGGTAAAATTGTTGATTAAAAAAATGAAACAGTTTTTATAAATTAACCCGGAATCATGTCCTGCATCATACGCATAGCCTTGCCCGGACTGGAAACTTTTGACAGTTTCTGCATCATTTTACGCATTTGAGCAAATTGCTTCAGCAGTCGATTTATTTCACTAACAGTTGTCCCGCTTCCTTTGGCGACCCTTAATCTGCGTGAGCCATTCATCAGCTTATGGTTTTGCCTTTCCTTAATAGTCATAGAAGAAATTATGGCATCGATCTTAACCAGTTTGTGATCATCAATGTTGGCTTCCTGAAGTGCTGAAGTATTCATGCCAGGCAACATGCCTAAAACATCCTTCATAGATCCCATTTTGCGCATCGAACGCAACTGGTCTCTGAAATCTTCCAGTGTAAATTCGTTTCGCTTCAGCTTTTTCTGCATCTGCAGGGCTTCACGTTCGCTGAATGAATCTTCTACTTTTTCTATCAGTGAGAGCATGTCGCCCATTCCCAAAATTCTTGAAGCAATACGCTCCGGATGAAATGCTTCCAGATTTTCCAGCTTCTCTCCAACAGCAATAAACTTTATCGGTTTTTGGGTAATTGCTCTGATTGACAGTGCAGCTCCTCCACGGGCATCTCCATCCATTTTTGTCAACATCACTCCGGAGATGTCAAGGCGGTCATTAAAACCCTTTGCTACATTTACTGCTTCCTGTCCAGTCATTGCATCTGCAACAAAAATAATTTCGTGAGGCATTATGGATAATTTGATTCTGCTTAATTCCTCCATTAATTCCTCGTCAATATGCAAACGCCCCGCTGTGTCAATAAAAACAATATCAGCTTCTTGTTGCTTTGCCTCGTGCAAACCAAGTTTGACTATATCCAGCGGATTCTGATCATTACGAGACGGGTAGCAGTAAACACCTAAAGTGTCTGCCAATACCTGAAGCTGTTCGATGGCTGCAGGCCGGTAGATATCTGCAGGAATTAAATAGGGTCGTTTCCCTTCTGACTGGTACAGCCTGGCCAATTTGCCTGCAGAAGACGTTTTTCCTGACCCCTGCAGACCAACCATCATTACTGTCAAAGGAGTATCTTCCGTTTCGACAAAACCTGAATTTGCACCTCCCATCATTTCTGTCAGCTCTTCATTGACAATTTTTATAAACTGCTGTCCCGGAGTAAGGCTGCCCTGGACTTCCTGACCAATAGCTCTTTCCTTAATAGAGCGCAGAAAAGCCTTGACCACCCTGTAATTTACGTCAGCCTCAAGCAGTGCCATTTTGACGCTATTTAGAGTTTGGCTTAGATTCTCTTCCGTCAGGCGCCCCTGGCCACGTACTTTACGCAGAGTACCAGTTAATTTTTCAGAAAGTGTCTCAAACATATAATTTATTGTAAAATAATTAACACATCATTAAATCAAATAATTAGCCTGATTGTCAACTTATTTTCCACAAACATTAATTTATAAAAAGTATGAAATCTTATGAATAAATTGTAATATAAAAATACAGAAATGTCGGTTTTTCAGTTGGATAGTTTGAAGGGTATCAGACGTATTGTATTTTGTGTATACTTAATTTCCTTTA
>JAKUUF010000038.1 GCA_022448705.1 SAR324 cluster bacterium
GAAGTTTCGAGAGTTTATTAACCCATTGACCTGATCATTCAACAACCTGGGATATAAAAAAGTCTGATAGAAAATCAATCAAGTATGGTATGATTAGGCTTAAGTTTATGTTTAAACACACACTGATGATTTTAAGCGAGAAAATTTTATGAGTGCATATGTAGTTGTTGAAATTGTGGTTAATAATCCGGAAGGATATGAAGAATACAAAAGACTTGCTCCACCAACTTTAGCCAACTATGGAGGCAAATATATCACTCGGGGCGGAAGGGCTGAAAACCTCGAAGGAGACTGGCATCCAAATCGAATAGTAATTCTCGAATTCAAAAGCGTTGAAAAGGCAAAGCAATGGCTTGATTCAGAAGAATATCAAGAAGCCAAAGCACTAAGGCACAAGTATGCCACATCCAATATGATTGTGGTGGAAGGCGTTTAAGCTCTTTTTAGGTTTTGTAAATTAAAAACGGATGCAATTATGTTCTGCTTCTGCATCATTCCGGCAGGAAAATTAAGCGTGATGCTTGATTTGCAATAATGTCATCTCGGTTCATTCTCTGAGTACGGAATTTACCTGCAAGATAAAGCGGAGTTTGATCAGCATAATGCGGATCAAAAAAATAACCTGACTGGCCTGTAGGACTTATTCCATCAGAATTTTCTGCATCTGAAAAATCAATTACTCTACGTGTAGATGGACCAGAGCTTACTTTAAGAGCCCTTGGACCATACTTATGACGCAGCTGGTTCAGAACTCCTTTGCTTCCAGGAACAGGATACGGGCCAAGATTAAATAACAAATTCAATGGTTTTTTCCGCCCAAGCAGGTGCTGGATTTCCAACGTGTGTATCCTGCCCCACTCCCAGTTTTCCACAGACGTACCGTAATCTTGCTGAAGGCTCTGCACTGTCTTGACCCATGCGGTACTTAGTATGTCCTGCCTGGTTTCAATTTTTTCTTTTGTATTCAAATTGTCCCACCATGGAGACTCCGGATTGCTAAGAATCCTGGGTATGCTTTTATCTGCCAGCGAAGTGCTGAGCAGAACCATTGTCCCCTTTTCCCCAATTTCATCAGCAAAGATACTGATGCTTAAATGGTAAAACAGGCGGTGATAAATTGTTGGACCAACAGCATCTTTTGAATGATTTCCATCCCAGTTGATAAAAGTTTCTGCAGCACTCTGGAAGACCTTGTCCCGTCCGGAAGATTCATTCAGTACTTCCAAAAAGTACTTCCTTAATCGTGGTATTCCCGGATGCTTTGTATCCAGCTGAATCTGCTGCATATCTGAGGTCGTCCAGTCATATTTTTCCTGTTTTAATAATTGGCTTAACCGGCGAGCCCTTGTTTCCGGTGCGTAGTACCCGGGCTCCAGTCCAGTTCCCATGTCTCCCGGCTGATTATTGGCATTAAAAACAATTCCGGAGTCTGGGTTTACAGATTGAGGATTTCCGGAAAAGTCACGATAGCCCGTAAACTCGTCCTTTCCGCTGGCTCCATCCAGGAAAATGAAAGAGTTAACATGAGAAGGGCGGATCAATAGCCGTGCAGCTGCCCACCAGGCAATGTTGCCCTCAGCATCTCCATAGCTGATATTCAATCCAGGTGCATGCAGCTTGCTGACCGCTGCGTGAGTATCTGCCAAGGTTTTAGAGTGACCCAGTTCATAGAAAACCTGCTCTGTTGAATTTTCAAAATCCGAAAGCATCTGCCAGGAAAGCGCAACAGGCTGTTTAACGCTTTCTTTTACCGGCTCCAGCACATCGTTTATTACAGGACCGTGTCTTGAAATACGAATACGCAGCGGATAATCTTCCCTGTCCCTGACCGGGATGGCTTCCTCAATGATTTTCAGGTCTTCCCAGTCATCACGAAACCAGACTTGATCGGGATTATCAGGATTTGAGCGTTCCAAATAAAAATCAAGATCATCATTTTGCAGCATGGTAACGCCCCATGCCATGCGGCGATTGTGCCCGATTATGGCAAATGGAATCCCGGCTATGTGATGACCATACAGTTCCCAATCCGGGGTTTTCAAATGTGCTTCATACCAGGTTGAAGGAGCGGCATACCCGATATGAGGATCGTTGGCCAAAATCACTTTTCCAGATTTGGTACGTGAACCGGAAACTGCCCAGGCGTTGCTGCCAAAAAATGGAGGAACCTGAGAAAGTACATTTGCAATCTCAAATGAAAGCTCTGCTAATTCAAGCTCAGAACCTGAACTTTTGCCGGAGACATCTATTTTCGTGTCGTCCTTTGGCCAGTAAACAGCAAGATCCTTAAGGTAACCTGCGCCAAATGTGTTGTGAATATAACTAAGCAGGGGATCCTGCCTGACCGCATTGGTGAATGTATAGGACATGTAAACACCGGTGCAGATCAAATCCTTGATGGTATATTCTCGTTTAGGGATTCCCAACAGGGTGAATTCAATCGGTGCAGGCCCACCAGATACAAATGCATTCAGGCCGGACAGATAAGCTTTTAATGCATCTTTAACATTTTGAGGATTTTTGTGGAAGTAGTCTTTGGCATAAGTTTCTGCAAAACGGCTGATACCGAGGGTGCGGAAATAGCGATCCGCGTCAAGCATGTCCTCACCCAGAATTTCTGAAAGCCTTCCCTGGGCAACACGGATCATCAATTCCAGCTGGAACAGGCGGTCCTGTGCATGCAGGTAACCTAGGGCCAGGTATGCATCCTGTTCATTTTGCGCTTCGATGTGAGGAACTGCCCATTCATCGAATAAAACTTGTACCTTATGCTTTAAACCGGGAAGAACTATTTCACCTGAACGCTGAGGCAATTTAGTATGCAGATACCCATATCCGCCGGCAATTACAAGCAATGCCACAAGGCATAACCCGTAAATGAACTTTCGTAACATCTCCTGTTGTCAGATATTGTTCAGGCGGCTTCCATACTTAATTTTCTACGATGCAGGTACTGATTAAGTTTCATGCGTGTCAGCATGTCCACATCACGGAACTCACAGTGGATATCATTTAATCCTTCGTGTGAAACCACATCGAGCACTGAGACGGCCAGTTTTTTGCGCAGACTGGCATAAGGCAGATGGAAAAGAAAAACATCTTCCCTCTTTATTCCATCAGATGGCAGTTCTTTCAGCTGGACTTTAATTCCTCCGGCACTCATGTCTTTAATAATTCCGGAAAGCTTGGCATAATCACCCTTTCCCAGATCAAGCTGCCGGTCCATTTCAAACTGTCTGGCGGTCACCATTTCAAATTCCATTTCCAGATCAAGCTGAAGTCGTTCAGAAGTCCGTATATGCAGCCTGCGTATATTGCTGGTGTGCTCCAAGATAACCGCGTTCAAATCCCTAACAAGTTGTCCAATGATTTTGAGCTTGAACTCATAATCTGCATCGTTTTCACGACGAATCTTGCAGTATAATTCTGTAAACTGCTTCATGTTTGCAGGACGACTTTTAACTTTTGGTGGCTTTATCAACAGCTCTGTCTCATTTGAATCAAGGACATTACTCATGAAAACCACATTTTTTTCCTTATGGAGAATCTGACATTCCAGATGGGTTCCGGGCTCAAGCATTTGTGTGCAGATGAAGCCGGCTTTTGTGTTCTTAAAAGTGAACTGCAGTCCCTTACGAAGCATATATATTTTGTCCAGATCTGAATCTTTAAATTTCTCGGATTGTTTATACACCATTACTGCATCTTCAAATTTCTGCGACGACATGATGATCGGCCCATGCTTTTTGGGATCTCTGGTATCAGTTAAGTCAAGAAAAAATTCGCGGTCCTCATCCTCTAAATTTCTAGCTTCAAATTCTGAATCAACCACCAGCTGAGCCTGGTCCTCTGCCAACTTATTAAGTCCATACTCAACTTTCTTTTTGTGAAGATAACGTAAAAGAACGATTCCTCCAATAATTGTTCCTACAAAAGAAAACGTTAAGAAATAAAAGCTTAAAGGAATTTCAGAGAGTGGAGGCATGGACTGGGCCAGGTTCTTCGTCTCTAGGTCCTTAAGAGTAAAATTCATCTCTCTTGGACTCCTGTCAATTCCGGACAAGAACCACCAGGCTGAAATTATCGATGTGAACTTCAGGAGTTTCTGCAGTGTTTTTAACGGTACAAACATTTTTGAATCAGAATCAGATGTAGCTGGTTTTAATTAACCTGATTAATTTGATTATAGAAATAAAGATGAACAGGTGAAAAATTTAATTTTTTAATTCTACTATGTATACGCATCCGTCATGCCAATCTGTCGATCAGGTCATAACTTCCCAGCACTTTGTAATTAAACTTTGTAACCCGCATGACATCAAGACAGGCTTCAGTGTGTTCTGTATTATAAAAATCCACATAAAAAACATATGCCCACGGGGTATCCTTTGCAGGCCTGGACTCAAGCCTGCAAAGATTTATCTGAAAAAGATTGAACACACTTAAGAGTTCGTACAGAAGGCCCGAGCGGTCTTCCTGGAACTCTACATAAAGGGATGTTTTTTTGCATGAAAAATCATGTTCTTCATTTTCCTGACGGGGCCGTACAACCAGAAAACGGGTCGTATTATTATGATAGTCCTGAATTCCGGTAGCCACCTTCCATTCAGGATATGAATCTGCAAAAGAAGCAGGGACAATTGCAGCCAAAGCTCCGTTATCAGACTTAATTGCCTGAAGAAATTGAATTCCCGAATCTACATTGCTTCTTGTTAATTGATTCTGGGGTTCTGTCAGATTTTTAGAAAGAAATTTACTGCTTTGTTCCAGTGCCTGAGGGTGGGCAAAACATAGCTTGACGTCTTCCAGTGCCACGTTTGCGAGCAAGGAATATTCAATCAGTAAATTGATCTCTCCCAGGATAACCAATTTATTACTGACCAGTGAGTCCTGAACCTGTGCCACGGTTCCTGCAACAGAATTTTCAATAGGAACCACTGCTACAGAATCCGGGTCTTCCGTTACTCTGAAAAGAGCTTCTGCAAAAGTGCCTGTATAAGTAACAATGACTCCATCTCCGCGGATTTTCTGGGCGGCCTCATCGCTAAACGTTCCTTCAGGCCCCAGCGTAAAAATTTGGGAACAATTATCTAGCTGCATTTATCCAACGGCTATTAGGTAAGCAATATCCGGCTGTGTTGAGCATTTTATGCCGGCTGGATGGGAAATTGGTGTCAGGCGGCGATTGTTTTACCTGAACGTATGCATTGGGCGCACACTCGAGTTTTTTTACGATTTCCTCCCGGTTTTAGGATTCGTACAGTTTGTAAATTCGGCATCCAGCGTCTTTTTGTTCTGTTGTTGGCGTGACTGACCCGATTTCCATTAGCAGGAGTTTTTCCGCAAATTTCGCATTTTGATGACATTGTGATTTTTCGGCTTACTGTTTAAACAATATTGTTTGAACTGATGTTAATATTTTTAATGGAAATTTGCAATTTATTATAATTCAGAAACTTCATGCAAAGGAAGGGGTTCCTGTTCCTCCAGCCTGTCTGTAACCACTTTCACACTCTGCACAGACTTGCTGGAAACCTTGTTCCCCCTGGCCTGAATTCCTTTTACAGCAAGATCATCCAAATCAAATATTAGACTTGATTTGCGGAGTCTGGGCCTCGGGACAAAGGAGGTTTCAACTCTAATTCCATCCCCGTGGCTCAAATGCAGGATTTTTGCTCCTTTTTTGGTGGGAAACAAATTATATTCCCGGTCAATAATAAACTTTTCCACACGGAAACGTTTCGCATAACAAACCTGACTCGCCCCTTCCCAGTAAACAATGTTGTGTACCTTATTTGAATCCAGTTTTTCAACGCTTATCGCGTTTTTTCCAATAAACTGTTTTTCTGGGACACGGATAACCTGGTATGTACCATCCTTGCGAATAACTACTATTTTGTCATATGGAGAGCAAAAAATAGAAGTACTTCCCTGCTTTACATTCAAACCCAAAAATCCTTCTTTACGGTCCCAGCCCACTTTTTGCTTCTCAGCCACATCCTGAACTCGGATTTCGTCAAAGCTCTTTATTCTGGTTCGGCGAGGATAATCTGAACCATATTTCTCCTTAATTTTTTCCAGATATGAAATCGTGTAGCCAGTGATATTTTTCAGAGATTTATTTATAGAGCTGATTTTAACTTTTAATTTGTCAAGTTCTGTCTGGCTTTCTTTCTGATCATATCTTGTTATTCGTTTAATCTGCAATGTCAGCAGTTTTTCGATATCTTCCTGTTCAATGGGGAATGGAAGAATTGACTCAATATGAAGTACAGCTTTTCTGACCACTTGAAGAGCCTCCTCATAAGAATCACAGGTCTCCAGTTTCTTATAAAGTTTTTCTCCAATGAAATACATTTCCATTCTGCGTTGATGCCATTTTTGCTTTGTCTGCTGAAGAGATAGCGTCAATTCCTGCTTCAGCAGGTCTTTCAGCCGCAGGGTATTGCGTTTCAATACTTCACTTGTATTCAGCTGCACCGGCTGGTTGTCCTGAATCAAAAGCATATTGACTGAAATGGAGACTTCACATTGAGTGAAGGCGTACAGTAATTTAAGTAACTTTTCAGCATCCATCCCCCTGGCGGCTTTCAACTCAATTTCAACAGTCTCTGCGGTAAAGTTATCTATTGAGGATAATTTGAATTTGCCTTTATTCACAGCATCCTGGATGGACTGAATCAACGATTCAGTGGTCACGCCAAATGGCAATTCACGTACAGTTAATAATTTGTCATCGGTTATCTCTATTTTTGCACGAACTCGAACCTTGCCGTTACCGTCCTCATATTCACTTGCATCAAGCATCCCTCCACTGAGAAAATCAGGCCGCAGCTTAAAGGATTTATTTTGTAGAAAAGCAATTTGCGCGTCGATAATTTCATTGATATTATGTGGTAATATTCTAGTTGACATTCCAACGGCAATCCCTTCAGCGCCAAAAAGCAGGGAGAGAGGAAGTTTGCAGGGTAATACCACCGGCTCCTTATTTCTTCCGTCATAGCTTTCAGCATATTCAGTCAGCTCTGTATTAAAGAGAGTCTCCTTTGCCAGTGGGGTCAGACGTGCCTCAATATATCTTGATGCAGAAGCAGGGTCACCAGTAAGCAGGTTCCCGAAATTCCCCTGTTTTTCGATCACATATTCCTTGTTGGCCATCACAACCAGTGCTGATCCTATAGCCGCATCTCCATGCGGATGCAGTTTCATGGTTTCTCCAACAATATTTGCCACCTTGTTGAACTTACCGTCATCAATTTCATTCATTGTATGCAGAATACGACGCTGCACAGGTTTGAGGCCATCTTCAATGTCCGGAATTGCACGGTCCTTAATCACATAGGAGGCGTACTCCAGGAAATTCTGATCCATCAAAGGTTTGAGATATCTCATAGTATATTTTCGAATTTAGGCATTGATTAGCTGTTAATCCATTATAATCAGCAACTTTTGTCGGTTAAAGCACAATCTTACAAGCAGAAGTTATACCTTCCTGATTTCGTATTTCTTTCAAAACTTTTAAAGGCAAGTCATCATCAACACGTATCAATGACAAAGCCTCGCCTCCGCGAATATTTCTTGCCAGTTGAAACTGGTCTATGTTGATACCATTTTTACCCAAGCAGGTTCCTAAAACTCCTACCATGCCTGGGCGATCCTGATTAGTTGTAGCTAAAATTGTTCCCTCAGCTTCAAATTCACATTCAAAACCATTGATCAAGGTGATGCGCGGGTGAGGACCGCTGAAAACTACTCCTCCAATTACAAATTGCCTGCCTGAGGCTGAAAGTTCGCAAATAAGCGCACTCTCATAATCTGTAAACCCGGGGTCCTCATGTTCTTCAACATGCAGTCCAACATTTTCAGCCTGCTGGTCTGCATTGACATAGCTAACATAATCCTGCCTGTTCTGCAGCAGACCTTTTAGAAAACAAAGCCTCAGAAGCGTTGCATCGTGTTTAGCCAGTTTCCCTCTATAACTGATTGCCAAATGTGTTGGCGTAAATTCAACATATTGCGAAGAAAACAAACCGAGTTTTTCTGCAAGCGAGATGTAGGAAGATACTGGACTGCTGCTTAATACCTTAACTCTGGGCATATTAACAGGATAGTCCACAACTTCACCGCGGAGAGCGCGCGGTATCTGTGTGGCAACAGACTCAGCGATTCTTTGTTGAGCCTCTTTTGTGGAGGCACCCACATGAGGTGACATTACAACTTGAGGAAAATCACGAAATGGATTTTCTGTTGGCGGTTCCACTTCCCAAGTATCAATTCCTGCCGCGGCCACTTTGCCAGATTTTAATGCTTCCAGCAACGCTTTTTCCTGGATTACCCCGCCACGAGCAGTATTTAGGATCACTGCTCCTGATTTCATTTGACTGAATTCTGCTGCGCCAATCATTCCTGTCGTTTCCTGGTTTTTAGGTACATGCATGCTGATTACATCGGCACTTGTTAGAAGTTCATCCAAAGAACATTTTTTAGCGTGGTGACGATCAAATACCTCATCTGAAACATATGGATCATAAGCCAGAACCTCCATTTCAAATGCTTTAGCGTAACGGGCAACCCGGTGACCTACATTGCCAAGTCCTATAATTCCTATTGATTTTCCCCACAGCTCTGTGCCTGTAAATGCATGACGGTCCCATTTAAGTTCACTCATGTGGCTGTGAGCAGGTACTATGTTTCTCATAGCCGATAATAGTAAGCCTATCGCAAGTTCAGCTGCAGATGTGGTGTTTATTCCAGGAGTGTTAATTACAAGAATGCCTTTTTCAGTTGCGTAGTCCACATCTATATTTCCAATACCCACTGCTGCGCGAGCAATAACCTTTAAATTTGGTGCACTATCAATCAGCTCCCTCGGGATCGCTGTTTCTGATCGTGTGAGAATGCAGTGAAAATCTGGAATTATTTTGAGGATTTCTTGATAAGGCAGTTCAGGAGCATACCTGATTTCAAAATCCTTTTCCCGACGCAGTAACTCCAGGCCGATTTCATGAATTGATCCGGTAATTAATATTTTATGCATTAATCTTAAATTTGTTTACATTGCTAAACCCTGGCAGTACTTAATAATATCAATCCACATTTTTGCTGATGAAACAAAAAGTCCGGGACTTCAATATGTAAATACTGTTCTATATTGATTATAAATTATATAAATGAAATGAAAAGCAAAGTTAGGCTAAAGCAGTGTAAAAAAGGAGGGCAAACGGGTGGGTTTACCACCCGTATATCTTCAAGATATTCAGATCCCTTTACGAATCATCATTTCCTGAGGATTTAAGCGGTGCAAACAGCGAGTGCGAATGGCTATTTGACGAAAAGGATAAAGAATTTTTTTATTTTTGTTCATCTGTTACTCCAGTATTTATGCGGTTTAAATCAATGATAAATGTAGTCCTAAAAACTATATCATCAAACTCTTGCACACATCTTGAAAGATGTACTAATAGTATCGGCAAACCCGGTAATACCTTGAATATTTTTTGCTCAAAAGGATTAAGAAAAGGTTTTATGGCAAGAGGGGGCTTCCGAGAGGGGGCAGGAAGAAAAAAAGAATATAACGAGCCAGTTAAAAAAATTCTACTTGGACTACCTGAGTCTGTTTTACAGCAGCTGGACAACTATGCCTCTGCTAAGAATCTTTCTCGTCCAAAAGCTGTAGCAATATTAGTGGAGCAGGCAATGATGGAACAGAGCGGCAATATGGCAATTTAGCAAATTATTCATCTTTCAGTCTATTGTTTCACAGCTTTAGTCAACGTGACAGCTTCCAATTCCCTGAGCTTTCGAACAGCTTCCTGAAAACGCTTCCTTGATCTCTTCTTCTCCCATAAACCGAGAAGAGTAATTGAAGTAAACATCATCAAAACTAAAACAAGTCCCATTCTCCCTCTGTTACAATAAGTATTTTTGAATTATTTTATTCTTTTCTGTGGATAAAATTACTGCCAGCCAAGTTTGAACTTCTTGCACATCAATCAGAACCAATTATCATTATCAACGTAGAAATTCCATAGTAAACAGCTATTCCACCCAGCACCCAGTGTACTAATTTGTGTGATTTTTTTTGTGCCTTTTTTCGTACCCTCCACCACAAATAAATTGTATAAATTATCAGGATAGCAAGAAAAATTCCTTTTAACCCCATTCCACTATCTTCTCATTTAGTTTTTCCCTTTCTGATAAAGTACGGGATTTAAATTCTCATCATTATACATTTTCATCTGCTGATAAACCTTCAGCCGCTTTTTGCCATTGCTTAAATCAGCCAGCAATTTCTCGAGGCTTTTTTTCAGATCATTACGCTGGTCCTGCAATACTGAAAGTTTTCCAGAACATTTTTTCCGATGCTCATCTGTTACATCCAGGCGTTGGATTTCTTCGTCCATGTGGTAAATCTTCAAAGCATTTATGGAAAGACGGTCAATTATACTTCCTGGAGTTTCACTATTCATCTCAGTCTCTGAAGTATACTTAATTTTTTTATTCTGAAGTTCATCCAGCAGATATTGATCCATCTGTTCGATCATATCATTGCGGAGTTGGTTCAAAACATCAATTGCGCGTTTTACTGCAGCAATCTTTGAGTCTGGGGCATCCGGGTCACGTGCCATGTCTTCCTGGTGCCATAATTCAAAATTAACATAATGCTGCCTTGAAACAAGGCTTGGGAAATCAGATGCCTCATCATAATCAGGTTCAGGTGCTTTGACGTGCCACTGAACAACTTCATTGAGCTGTTGTTCAAGCAATTCAGATGCTTTGAAAATAAAAACCATGAAAACCCTTTAATTCAAATTGTTAATTATGATCTCCAATTCAGTTTTAACAGCATCAACATTTACACCTTTCAGACATTCCAGTTTACATTTTGGATAAACGCATTTTTTTTTGCAGCCAGGATCAAACTCTAAAGCACGGTGCCGGGTTTGCTCCGGCGGTGTCCAGTTAGCTGCCCATGGTCTGCCAAATATTGCCAACGATGGTGTGTCTGCAGCAACGGCAAAGTGTCTTATTCCATTATCATTGCCCAGATGCAGATCAACTTTTTGCAGTATCGAAAGTGTTTCAGGCAGAGTAGGCACACTGTAATCCGGCAGTGCCGGCATTTTCATTGAGGCCCGAACGGATTCGATAAAATGTTTTTCACCGGGACCAAACAGGAAAAGTATTTTTGCATTGTATTTTTCTGCCAGCCAGTCGGCAACCTGAGCAAATCTATCTGCAGGCCAGACTTTATAGGGCTGGCGAGAAACCGGAGATAATGAAACTACAAAATCGTTTTCTTCAACACCAAGTTTTCTGAATAGATTTTCGGCAAAAATTTGATCTTTTTCCTCAGGGAAAAAATCGAGTCTGAAATCAGATGCTGAAATTCCCAGCGGTCTCAGCAGCTGAGCCTTGTCTGCAGCTGAATAACTAACCTTTCCGGAAATTTTAACCGGATGCGTGTAAGCCAAGCTTCTGCCGCGAAAATCAAAACCAATCCGCATTGGTGCGCCGCTGAAACGGGTCATCAAGGCACTGCGCGGATTTCCATAAAAATCAATAACACAGTCAAATTTTCTAGAACGAAGATTCAGAAAATAACGTAGTGACTCTGCAATGGATTCAGGCTTCCGGTACAGCAGTATTTCTTGTAAATTAGGATTCTCATTCAAAACCTGGTCTGATGGAGATTCTGTAAGAAAGGTCAAATCAGCATCCGGGTAGGATTCGCGCAAAAGTCTGATCGCAGGTGTTGTCATCAATACATCACCAATCCGCCGTAATTGGATCAATAAAAATTTCACTTAATCAAGGCCTTTATTCAAGATCGGTGAGATCTTTCAGACGATCTTCTGTCGAGGATATCTCTTTTATTTGCGCTCCAAGTTTTTCCCCCACCATCACAGATTTCGCTTTTGCAATCTCTGCATCATTAATATAAAGCTTTAAATCCTCATTCACCATAGTACTCAGTTCCAGCATCGAACCTTGTCCAAGCTTGAGAATTTCTTCAATATCCATTCTACATTCCCCTAAGCTCAGTCTTGCGGTAACGGGCATTTCCATTAATTTGTGGAATTGAGGTACTGTCTTTTTGGAATTTTTGCTTTCCTTTTTAGTGTCGGTCATTCTGCCATCCTTAAACGGAAGGTAACTGCGAATCAGATTTAACTCGCAATATTTTAAATAATTTGCTAATTTCCTATATTCAACTCTTAAACCATAACGCCTCAAACAAGCCAGAACAAGTTGAATTAATCCAATAATTATAAGAGTAAAAAAATGTCTCCAAAACAAAAAACCGCAACCAACAGGCACTCAAACAGCCGGCCAAATAAGTTTAATCTCAAAAAGC
>JAKUUF010000039.1 GCA_022448705.1 SAR324 cluster bacterium
AATATGTTCCTGGTGATTTTCATAATCCTCAGGTAAGAGAAACTGAGATAGAAAAGGATAATTTTCATTTGGTGAGAAACTGGGACCCATTTATCAAATTCCGCGAAAGTCTACATATAATAAAATTATCAAAGAGAAATTCATCTAATTTAAGAATAAATATCTCTTTTTTATTTAATTTTTCTCAAATCTTTTGCAGGTAAAGCTTCAAACAGAAAATTATCAAAAAAGTTTTTCCTGTAGCTTCTCTTTAGCTGGAATCCCAAGATGTTGATAAGCTTTTTCAGTGGCAATTCTACCTCTTGAAGTACGCTGCAAAAACCCCTTGAGCAGCAAAAATGGTTCGTATACGTCTTCAATTGTATCTTTTTCTTCAGAAACTGCCGCAGAAAGCATATTCAGACCTACTGGGCCGCCGCCAAATTTGTCAATAATTACTTCCAGAATGCGGCAGTCCATTTGATCAAGTCCTTCCATATCAATACTCATTTTTGACAAACTTCTCTCAACCAAAGCCTTAGTTATCACACCAGAAGTTTCCATATCAGCAAAATCACGGCAACGTTTCAGCAAACGATTTGCTATTCGGGGAGTCCCTCTTGCTCTACGTGCAAGTTCCAGTGAAGCTTCTTCAACAATCTCAATACCAAGCAAAGATGCTGCACGTAAAATAATAGACTTCAAATCTTCCGGTTCATAAAAATTTAGCCTGAATTGAATCCCAAAACGTTCCCTCAACGGTGAAGAAAGCAGACCCGACCTTGTTGTTGCTCCAACCAGAGTAAAATGTGGTAAATCAATTTTTACAGTTCTTGCCCCTGGACCTTCTCCTATTATTATGTCAAGTGTGAAATCTTCCATTGCACCATAAAGGACTTCTTCCACAACCCTGTTCATTCTATGAATTTCATCAATAAACATAATTGTTCCGGAATCAAGATTGGTGAGAATTGCTGCTAAATCTCCTTGTCTCTCAATAACTGGACCGGAAGTCGATCGAAGCTGAACTCCCATCTCGCGAGCAAAAATATTTGCAAGAGTTGTTTTTCCCAATCCCGGCGGCCCGCTTAATAGCACATGATCCAGAGCATGTCCGCGTTTTTTTGCTGCTCCTATGAATACTTCCAGATTTTCCTTAATTTCTTTTTGTCCGATATAGTCTTTGAGACGTTCCGGACGCAAAGACTGATCATACTGCTCACCCAACTGAGGTTCTGGTGCAACCAATCGTTCTTCAGAATTTTCCGGATTTTCAGAGGATTCAGTATCCGGAGATGGTTCCTGCATGTCTTTTTATATTGATGTAGTGGGGGATTCCGGGTGTTCCCTTGAGGCAAGATCCGGATTAATTCGCCAAGTGTAAAGAGGAGACAAAACGTATAAAAACAGGTACGTCAGGGCAACATGTCCGAAATATGGTGTAAATGCGAATCCAATGATCAGACTGATGGTAAAAATTAAAAATTTCCTGCTGCGGCTCATTAAGCGACCAATATGCATATATCTAATGGGGAAACTGACCATCAGAATTGCAGCAAAAATCATAAGAAAAAAACAGAATTGTGCCCAAAAATTTATCTCAGGAGAATTTATTTCAAGAGACTTACCAAGCATAATGAATGGTGCCGCAACCAGCAAAGCTGCACCTGGTACAGGAATTCCCTTAAAAAATCCTGGAATACTGTTTTGATCCAAAATAAAGAATACAAGTCTTGTGACACCTAAAACAATGTATAGTATGGCAATCCATCCGTAGGGAAGACTCTGAATTGACTGATCATCAACCTGCACCATCAGCATATAAAAAATTACAGCCGGTGCAATGCAGAAACTAACAGTATCTGAAACATCATCGAGGATGCCACCCAAAGTAATGTTGTATTTTCTGGGCTTTGCTGATGGAAGAGGAGTTGTGAGACCAAGTTTTCTAGCAACGGTTCCATCAAATTTATCAAAAAATCCTGCACCAAGCAGAATCAGGTAGGCTTCCTGAATTCGTCCCCGATAAGCAAACAGCATAGCCAGAACTCCCATCAGCGCGTTCATTACGGTCAATGCATTCGGAAAGACAGCTAATATACGGCGGCGTAAAACTTCATCATCCAGGCAAAGGTCATCAAGACAGGCTGTGCCATATTTTCGACAATAACCTGCTATGGAACCGAAATTAATAATCAGAAACAATATTTCCAGAAAGAACAACTGTTGAATTGGAATTGCACCAAGCCAGCTCATCCAAGAGTAAAGTGAAGAATCCGGCCCTCCTGGAATGTAAAACGCGTGAATGTAGAGCACAACACCTACGGGAGCTGCTACCATTGTCCGCAGTCTTGTAACTTCCTTCATCTCTTCTTCTTCACCTTTTCTAAGCGAAAAATTACGCATGAAATGTGCGAAATTATCCCTCAGTAAAACAGTCACGCACAGCACAAAGACAAACACCACATGAAGCATTTCAAGACGTAAATTTGCACTTTCCGGCAAAGACTGATAACGCCACATCATACCAACCGCAACCATGGGGAAAACAATGGAATATACGACTTTATCCATTATCCTGTCGGCTAAATGTGCTAATCTTGCCTGAGGCCTAAAACGTGCCGCAAACCATCCGTCAATAAGATCAAGAATCATTGCGGCAAGCAGAAAGATTACTCCGCTGAAGTATACTAAGGGATTGTGGTTAAGCATCACTCCAATGGCACATACCATACCGGCAAACACCATGGGCGGCCGCCCATAGACGAGCAAGGCAGCTACATTTGTTGAAAGAAATTTTGGGTTGGACATACTCAGATAACTAAGAAAACTCTTTAAGTTTATTTCAGTATCTTGATGCTTTTCTTTTTAGTATTCATTTTAATACTCATCCAGTCGATGTGCAACATTGAACACATAAAGCAGCAGCGCCGCCCTGATATATACTCCGTTTCGCAATTGCCGCCAGTACATTGCCCGAGGATCTGCATCGACTTTGGGAGATATTTCGTTTCTCCTTGGCAAAGGATGCAAAATAATAGATTCCGGTTTCATCATGTTTACGTTTTCCGGAGTCAGACTAAATTGGGAATAATCAATATTGTTTGATTCTCCTGAAAGATCATATTCATCCTGAATCCTTGTCATGTACACACAATCCACTTTTGAAAGCACGCTTTCAAGGTTATCAGTTTTATTAATCTTTATTCCTTGATTGTGTAATATTTCTTCCAAATCTTCAGCAATCTGAAATGAAGATGGTGCCACAAAATCCATCTCAAGATCCTTGTATTGACTTAAAAGCATCACTGAAGAACGCACTGCGCGTCCTCGAAGCAGATCTCCCACAAAAGCATATCTTTTTTTTCTAATACCACCTTTTTGCTGAAAGGAACGGTGTATTGTATATAAATCCAGCAAAGCCTGGGTTGGATGCTGATCCTTGCCACTTCCCCCATTTAATATGGGCACACTCCGTCCGGTATTATCCAGTAAATAAGCCATATACTCACAAAATCCCGGTTTTGGGTCACGCATGATAATCAGGTCAAAATAGCTGCTGAAAACCCTGACCCCGTCCTCCTGGCTTTCACCTTTATATTCAGAAGATAATGAAGGATCACGTACCTCACCGGTGTCCATACCCACCATTTGACAGGCGGTTAGAAAAGAAAGAAATGTTCTCGTAGATGGTTGAGTAAAATAAAGCATTGCCTTTTTATGGCCCAGTAACGATTTTAAAAATTCAATTCCGTTTGTCTTGCGTGTCATTTCTTTCACACGATCTGCAATGTCAAATAATTCTTCCAGCAGCTGTATTGAAAATTGATGCGACAGCATCACATGCTTCAACCGTCCATCTTTCTGATAATGATTCATACGAGTCTCTGCTGGCTGGGCGAAGTATTCTTCGTAGGATTTTAGTGAGAATTTCATAAGATGCTTTTAATGGATTGTGATTGGAAGATATGTTGTTCCAGCCTAAAATTGCAAGCCGCAACTGTCCAGTGTGAAATTACACTGAACATAATTTAACCTTTCAAAAAACTATTATTTATTTGGAGTTAAAGTGAAAGGTTCTTATTGGGTGGGAGAAAATAATGGTATAATAAGAAGGGATCGTGCCCCCTAAGGGACACGATGAAAACTGTATTTACTTGAGTTCAACGCTTGCGCCAGCTTCTTCAAGTTTTTTCTTGACTTCTTCAGCTTCTTCCTTGGAAACACCTTCCTTAATTGCTTTAGGAGCAGATTCAACCGCTTCTTTTGCTTCTTTAAGTCCCAATCCTGTGATCCCTCGGACTTCTTTAATGACATTGATTTTTTTCTCACCAATACTTGTCAGAATCACATCAAATTCGGTTTTTTCTTCAGCTGGTGCTGCCGCGTCCCCGGTTCCTGCAGCAACCGGCGCTGCAACTGCAGCTGCGGCTGCGCTGACACCAAATTTATCTTCCATTTCTTTGACCAGCTCGGACATTTCCAGTACGGACATGTTGGAGATGAATTCAATTACCTGGTCTTTTGTAATATTTGCCATTTTTCCTCAAATGAATGTTAATGTTTTCCTCCTTTATTTGCATGTTAAGGAGGGTTGTTAGTCCGGATTAAGTTTTGCTATCCCGGATTGCAGCCAAAGTGCGAACAAATTTCACCGGGACTGCGTTAAGTGTTCGAACAAATTGAGTTGCTGGAGCCTGAAGCAAAAACAGCAACTTCACTATCAGCTCTTCTCTGGATGGTAATTTGGATAACGCCTCCACTTGACTGGAATCAAGAATACTCGTTTTTCCATCACCAACAAGAATGCCAGCAAGTATTTTTAAATTTTCAATATTAGCTGCCTGCTCAGACAAGACTTTAGCCTGTTCTACAGGATCGCCATCACTATACACAATTGCACGTGTTTTAGTAAATTGATCTGCAAGTTCAGCAAACGGCGTATCATTGGATGCGATGCGTGCTAACGAGTTCTTTATAACTTTCATTGTGGATGAAGAGCCATTCAGCTTCTTTCGAAGTTCCACAATCTGGTTTGCCTCAATACCACGATAATCAATCAGCACACCGGCAGTCATTTTATTAAAGATTGAGTTAAGCTCCTTTACCTGAGCTTCTTTTTGTATTCTATCCAAGTTTCCTTTCAGTTTTTGTCAGATTGAAGCAATCTGGATTCAGTTTAATCAGGTAATCTCAGATTCTATATACCTGCGTAAAGACAGATAATAAAAAAATTCTCTCAGAATACCGAAACAAATCATTAAAATAATCAGCAAGACAGTGGAAGGAACACAGTATCAGATGCTGTGTTTCTTAAGGAAGCGTTGTCTCGGCAGGGATTGAATTAAGCCGGGTGGCCCCTACTGTCTCAGACTATTAATTTAAATAATAATTTAACAGCTATGCTGTTAACGGATCCACCTTAATTCCTGGACCCATTGAAGAACTTACACAAAAATTCTTCAAATAAATCCCCTTTGATGAGGATGGTTTTAATCTGTTTACCGTATCAACCAGAGCACTTACATTTTCACAAAGCTTATCCGTGTCAAAAGAAATCTTTCCAACTGCTGCTTGGAGATTCCCCTGTTTATCAGCACGAAATTCCACTTGACCGGCTTTGACATTCTTGATGGCCGACTCAACTTCAAAAGTTACAGTACCTGTTTTGGGATTGGGCATAAGCCCTCTTGGACCCAGAATTTTACCTATCTTGCCCACAACTGCCATCATATCAGGAGTTGCAATTACACGATCAAATTCAAGCCAGCCATCCTGAATTTTTTTTGCATAATCCTCACCCCCTACATGGTCAGCTCCAGCTTCCTGAGCTGCGATTGCTTTGTCACCTTTGGCAAAAACAAGTAAACGTATTTCTTTCCCCAAACCATTAGGCATTAAACATGTACCTCTAACCATTTGATCTGCTTTACGAGTGTCAACTCCAAGTCGCAATGCGACTTCCACACTCTCATCAAATTTGGTGGCTTTGATTTCTTTCAGCAAATTGATAGCCTCAGTCAAATCATAAACCTTTTCATGTTCAACTTTTTCTTGAATTATCTTTGATCTTTTGCTTTTTTTTCTCATGTTTCCCTTGTCAATACACCCATGCTCCTGGCTGTACCTGCCACTGACTTTACAGCAGCCTCCAGGCTGTAACAATTTAGATCCGGCATCTTTTGTTTGGCAATTCCTTCAATCTGCTCCCTGGTGAGGGTGCCAACTTTTTCAACATTAGGAGTTGATGATCCCTTGTCCAGTTTTAGTGCCTGTTTGATAAGCACCGGTACAGGCGGAGTTTTGGTGATAAAGGTAAATGAACGATCATTAAAAACTGTGATAATGACAGGAATAATGGTGTCCTGCCCCTGAGTTTGTGCATTGAAGGCTTTGCAAAAATCCATTATGTTTACTCCATGCTGGCCCAATGCCGGACCAATAGGCGGAGAGGGATTTGCTTTACCAGCTGGAATCTGCAGTTTTATGAATGATGAAATTTCTTTTGCCATACCAAAAAAATTATTCTAAAACGTGTTTTACTTTATCAAACTCAACTTCTACTGGAGTTGGACGTCCAAAGATGCTAACAAGCACCTTCAATTTTCTGCGATCCTGATTAATTTCATCAATTGTTCCACTGAAGTTTCCAAATGATCCTTCTGTGATTGTCACCTTCTGTCCAATTAAAAATTCGTCTTCAGTCGCTTTTTGCTGAGATCCTTCGCTGATCTGTGAGCGAATTTTTTCTAGTTCTGTATCATCCAGTGGAAGTGGTTTCTTTTGTGTCCCACCAATAAAACCTGAAACACGATTAATCTCCATCAACAGGTGCCACAATTCCGGTGTCAGTTCCATCCGCACAAGGACATATCCCGGAAAATATTTTTGATTTACTTTACGTTTCTGTCCGTCTTTAGTACGAACGATATCCTCTGAAGGAATAAAAATTTCATCCACCAGATGTTCAAGTCCTTCAATTTTCAATTTCTCATTTATTGTCTGTTCAACTCTACCTTCGTAACCCGCATATGCTTGAAGAATGTACCATTTAGCATTTGGATTTTGTGGCTTTTTAGACGCTTCATCTTCAGGTGCTTCTACCTGTGTTTCTGAATTCTCTATAACAGGGACTTCTGCATTTTGATCAGCATTCTCCTTTACTTCATCTTCAGCATTATATACGGAACCTTCTTCCTGCTCCAACGCATTAATACCCTGCTGATTTTCAGACTTTTAATCTCTTCCACTTATATCATTAGTAGTTTCTTCATATTCTTCCAATCCAGATTCAACAGCAGTAACATCTTGAATGTTTTCCTCCTGCTTCTCTAAAGAAGATTCCGTTGATTCCAATGTATCTTTTTGCTCTTCAATAACCATGTTGGTTCCTTTTTTTCTGCCATGTTTTTTATCCGGCAATTACCATTTGCATGATATCTGAAAGCCCTAAATCAGCAATTCCAAGGTAAAGGGCCACAACAAGAGAAACACAGACAACCACTGATGTTGATTTAATGGTAGCCTCTCGTGTGGGCCATTGAACACGTTTAAATTCAGCAATAACATCTTTGAAAAACTGTCTTAATCTTCTGAACATAATCAGTAATTTTCAGATTTCAATTTCTTTACTTTGCATCAAATTTTATGCTGCTTCCTGAGCTGTTTTGCTAATTTATTTTTATCACTTTGGCAGGGCAGACAGGGGTCGAACCTGCGACCTTCGGTTTTGGAGACCGATGCTCTACCAACTGAGCTACTGCCCTTCAGGGACTTTTATTTTCTATTTAATGGTTATTTAGTTTCTTTGTGAATTGTATGTTTTTGATCCCATCTGCAGTATTTTCGTACTTCCATGCGTTCAGTTTTTAGTTTTTTGTTTCGTGAAGCAGTATAATTCCTGCGTTTGCAATCAGTACATTCTAATTGGATCGTGTCTCTCATAACTGAATTTATTGCCTGCTGACTTTAATGCCTGGAGCCTGAGAGCAGAGTTGAACTGCCGACCTTTTCCTTACCAAGGAAACGCTCTACCACTGAGCTACCCAGGCTTTTATCTCCCACTGTATCAAGCTCCTGATGCCCTCTGGTGGGGAGAGAAGGATTCGAACCTTCGAAGGCTTAGCCGTCAGATTTACAGTCTGATCCCGTTGACCGCTTGGGTATCTCCCCATGCTGGAGCTGGCAATAGGACTTGAACCTACAACCTGCTGATTACAAATCAGCTGCTCTACCAATTGAGCTATGCCAGCATGAGTTAAACGTTTAATTATGTGATTTTATCAGATTTTTGTCAATAGGAAACATTCATTAACCAGTCTGCCCCCGTTTGCAATAATTAAGAAATGTCAAATCTGCGAAAAAATGCTGGAACACTAATTATGCAGCAGCAAGAGAAATTTCAGAAGCAGTAGAGGTTTTTCTTTCCGGAAGTTTGATCATGTGATCTTTACTGAACTGATAGTCATTAAACACATCTTCAGCACTCAATAACTTGTATTTCCCGTCTTCAAGCTTATGTGTAGTGTCTTTCAGCCGGTATACATTATGACCACATGTCCAGATTCTGAACTTTCGAAATTGTGTACAGAGGCATGTTTTATCCTGAACAGATATTTTCCCTTCATTTTTATCTAATTCTCGATTGTAAGCATCAACGTACTGACAATGCCCACTGTTGTCTAAAATATAACCGAAGGCTTCACAATTTGGCCGGATACCATCAGCAATTCCAGGAGACTGCCGCAGCATCCGCATCGGATACCCGGTAGGTGAAATTGTATTAACAATTATGTCTTCCTCAACAGCTTCTAAATAATGATGTTTTGTTTTCTCAGGCAAACCACATTCTTCTGTAACGGTAAACCTCGTAGCAACCTGTACCGCAGAAGCTCCAGACTCCAAAAATTCCACGCCATCAGTTCCTGTAAAAATACCTCCAGCCGGTACAACAGGTATGTTCAAATCATTCTCATTTAAGTAATTCAAAATTTCATTTACAATTTTTTTCAGACTATATTCATGCCAGTCATCAGCACCGAAACCTAAATGCCCACCTGCCAGAGGCCCTTCCACAGTAATATAGTCCGGCAGTCGCTCAAATTTTGCGGCGCGTTTTAGAAAAGGACGAAGGGCGCGCAATGAAGAAACTATGACTCCAATCATCACATCACGAAACCTTGGATGGTCCTTCATAAGTTCCATTGAACCTAAATGAAGTCCTGCACTTAAAGTTATTCCGTCAATTCCGGCATCCATAGCGGCAAGAAGTCGAGTTTGCAAAGTATCGCGCGGACTGTTCATGGTAAGTTTTTCCATGCAGTTGATGAAAATTGCTCCGTCTCCTTTTTTTGAATCCATAGTGCGGCTTACAAAAAGTTTTTGGGCTTCAGCCAGTCTTTCGAGATCAAACTGCACTAAGGATTTATCTACATTGCCAATATTGAATTTATATTTTTTTTGTTTCTCCTGAACATAATTAGTTTTAAAACGTCTGTCTGATACAGTTGGAACCATGGCATCAGATATGTGTCCAATTCCACCTAAACGTGCTGCCTCCAAAGCAAGTTCTGCAGTAGAAATATCAACTCCCATTCCTCCTACAAAAATGGGCACATATTCTTTTCCTGCCAGTTTCAGGCGAAAATCATTCAGTGCTTTACTCATAATACTTAGCCAGTGTTAGGTTTTTGTAGTATAGCAGAATCCTTATTTATCGCGATCAGTTTGCCATTATTGAATATCCACAATCTACGTAGATAACCTGACCGGTAATTCCAGAAGAAGCATCACTTGCCAGAAAAACTGCTGTCTGAGCAACTTCTTCCTGTGTCACTGTTCTTTTCATTGCCGAATGCGCGCCTCCAATTTTCATCAATTCTGCAAAATCCTTAATGCCGGATGCAGACAATGTCTTAATAGGACCTGGTGAAATTACATTTACTCTAATGTTATCCGGACCAACTTCCTTAGCAAGATAACGTGATGAGGATTCTAACGAAGCCTTAGCGGGTCCCATTACATGGTAATGAGGAACTGCAAGCACAGAGCCGATAAAACTCATACTTATAATACTTCCTCCACCTCGCTTCTTCATCATTGGCACTGCACCTTCTGCTAAAGGTAACAGAGAAAATGCACTTATTTCATGTGCTTTTGCAAAACCATTACGACTGGTGCTTGAGAATGCTACCTGAAGATCTTTTTGGTCTGCAAATGCTAAGCTATGAATTAAAAAATCCATCTCACCCCAATGATCATTCAGACCATCAATCAAAGACTGAATGGCACGGTCATCAGAAACATCACATTCCTGAATAAAGCTGGCATTAACTTTTTCACCTAATTTTCTCACATTTGACTCAAATCGCCCCTTTGGATCTGAGAGATAGGTCAATGCCAGTTCTGCACCATGCTTATGGAAGTATTCTGCAACTGCCCATGCAATACTGCGTTGATTGCCAACTCCAAGAATAAGACCCTTCTTACCAGATAAATCACTCATTTTTTCTAATTCTTCAAATTGTTTTATCTAATTAAGTATTAATTTCATCCTGATGAATTTTCGAAAATTTTCCTATAGCTTGTCCTAATAAAATCTCCTGATCAATTTTTAACTCGTTTAACTCAATTTGTCCCGGAGGGAAAAGGCAAATCACAGTTGACCCCAATTCGAAAAGACCAACCTCATCTCCACGCTCCACCCTGAGGGGAGGTGCCAGCATGTTCTTTTGAAATGCAGCTCTGGGGCGATTTGAGGTTATATCATGATAAACTACTCGAATGCGCCCAACCACAGTGGCGCCGATTTTTACAAGAGCACATTCTCCTTTATCAGTTTCAAAATAAGTTATTAATCTTTCGTTTCTGGCAAAAAGTTCCGGTACATGATGCACCCCAAGAGGGCTTACTGTCCACAAGTCTCCCGGGATATAGCAGAACTCCCGTACCTCTCCACTTACCATGCTGTGAATACGATGGTAATTGTATGGAGCTAAATAAATGGTAATGAAAACTCCACCGTCATAAAATTTGGATTTTTCAGAATCTTTTAATAAGTCTGCTAAACGATACTCCAGCCCTTTTGCCTGAATCAGGACTTCATTGTTTATGATCCCCGATTCGCCCAATATCCCGTCCACAGGACTGAGAACGGCTTCTTTGTCCGGGTCCAGAGTTCGTGCATCCGGAAGAAGTTTTCTTGTAAAAAATTCGTTAAAATTTCTGTACTCTGAAACCTGTTTTGAGGCTTCATTAAGGTTGACACCATATTTCCATGAGAATAAACGTATTAGCAGTGTCAGCAAAAACCGCGGGAGTTGAGCGTCCGCAAAAAGGCCACAAAGCCTGTTAAAAGAATTGCGTGGTAAAATCCAGATAAAATAATATGCCGGTGGACGCCCAAATCCCGGAAGTGCCATCAGCCTCCCACAGGTGCAACCTTAGACTGATCTTGTTTCAGCAACTTCATTATATACGAGCCGTCTATTGTCTCTTCTTTCATTAATACCTCAACGATCTTGTGCAATACTTCGATATTGTCACGGAGCAATTTTTTCGCTTTCTCATCGTGAAATTTGATTGTCTTTCTCATTTCTTCATCAATTTCCGTGGCAGTCTTTTCGCTGTACTCACGATCTTTCCCTATATCACGACCAAGTACATTCATCTGGTTATCACTTCCAAAAACAATCGGTCCAAATGATTTGCTCATTCCCCAGCGGCATATCATGTTCCTGATTGTGTCTGTTGCCTGCTGTATGTCATTGCTTGCACCTGTTGTTACCTCATCAAAAATGATTTCTTCTGCAGCGCGGCCTCCCATGGCTATTGTGATTCGGTTGCTCAGATATTCAAAATCGTAGGAATGATTATCATTTTCCGGCAAATATGCAGTCATACCAAGGGCCCTGCCTCGTGGTACGATTGTTACCTTATGAATTGGATCAGATTTAGGCAGAAGGGCTGAAACCAGCGCGTGTCCGGCTTCATGGTATGCTGTGTTTCGTTTTTCCTTTTCAGACATCACCATCGATTTGCGTTCGGTTCCCATCATCACCTTATCGCGTGCCCACTCAAAATCTGCCAGGTGTACCTCTGTCGTGTTGGTACGTGCTCCTCCGAGTGCAGCTTCATTGATCAGGTTCTTCAAATCTGCACCTGAAAATCCCGGTGTGCCGCGAGCAATTATACTCATGTCAATACCTTCCACCATCTGTACTTTTTTTGCATGAATATTCAATATT
>JAKUUF010000004.1 GCA_022448705.1 SAR324 cluster bacterium
TGCGATGTTCTTTAGCGACGAAAGGGAACCAGTTTTGCCTACCAAAAGAATAAACGTCTTGCGGGATAAGATTTTCAGTAGCAAACCAGTTTGGTCGCTCCCAACCCAGCTTTGAACCAAAACAGGCTCCTTGTTTTTTCAATTTCTCAAAAATTGGAGATTTAAGATAAGGACGGCCACTTTTGTGTTCTTCGTGAGGCCAGCTGATTGAGTAATGCTTGCCGTACAGCTCAAGAGAGCGGCTGCGGGTCCACTCTTTATCCTGATGTACTTTACTGAATCTACGTATATCGACCACCCATAAATCCATTGGAGGCTCATTTGCAAGTACCCACTCAGCCAATGCTTTCCCGGCACCACCTGCCGATGCAATTCCAAAAGCATTAAACCCGGCACCTACGAAAAAGTTCTTTACTTCCGGTGCTTCTCCCAAAATAAAATTTCCATCTGGAGTAAATGATTCCGGTCCGTTTATCAGTTTGCGGATGCCAGCATTTTCAAAGGCAGGAACACGTTCCACTGCAGGAATCATAAATTGTTCAAAATGCTTATAATTTTCCTGCAGAAGGCTGAAGTTAAATTCTTCAGGGATACCTTCAATTGCCCATGGTACAGGGTTTGGTTCATAACCCCCCATCGCAAGACCACCAACATCTTCCTTCCAGTATGTGAGCTTGTCCGGGTCACGTAAAGTGGGCAAATCTTTAGTTATACCCTCAATAGGTTCAGTAACCAGGTATTGATGCTGCACCGATACAAGGGGGACACTTACACCAGCCATTTGCCCAACCGCGTTTGCCCACTGTCCGGCACAATTAATTAATTTTTCGCAAAGTATTTCTCCACCTTCTGTTTGAACAGCAGCTATCTTTCTGCACCCAGATGTATCTGTGTTTTCAGTTCGTATTCCAGTAACTTTTGTCTCTTCAATTATCTTAACACCACTTCTTCGAGCACCCCTGGCAAGAGCCTGAGTTATGTCAGAAGGATTGATCTGGCCATCAGTGGGCAAATAAGCTGCACCGACAAGGTCATTAGTTTCCATTAGCGGCCAACGTTCTTTTGCTTCCTGCGGACTAAGAAGTTCCATATCTAAACCGAAGCTGTGTGCAGTGGTGGCCTGCCGTTTTAGTTCCGTCCAGCGATCATTTGTACAGGCCAGACGCATACCACCATTCATTTTCCAGCCTGTTGCTTGACCTGTTTCTAACTCAATTTTTCGATATAAATCCACGCTGTTTTTTAATACCTGTGTAATGTTTGCAGAACTGCGCAGCTGTCCTACTAAACCAGCAGCGTGAAAAGTGCTGCCACAGGTTAGTTGTCCTCTTTCCAGTAATAATACGTCCTTTGCTCCTTCTTTGGCTAAATGATAGGCGACACTGCATCCAATTATTCCACCGCCTATAATTATTATTTGTACTTCATCAGGCAGTGATTTATTCATATATTTCTAAATTCAGCAAAAGTATTTTCAAATCGTTCAAGATTTTCGGCGGTATATTGTACATAGTCGAAATCAAGTGTTGAATATATTTCTGATACCATGCTCCACATTGATTCGCGTAGCAGGGAGGCGCATTTCATGGCAAAATAGCGTTTCCACAAATCGTCTGAAACCTCATTCTCAAAATACATTTCCAGAAGTTCCCGTTCAAGACCTTCAGCATATTCATTATTTGAAGCAAGGTTAGCCAAATCAAACAATGGACTGTTGAACCCGGCATAATCCCAGTCAACCAGCCACAGTCTATTATTATCTTCTATAAAGTTTCCTGACAGTAAATCGTTGTGTCCATAAAATAAATCAATTGTACCAACTGTTTTTTCCAATTCATGATTTATTTCCAGGAAACGCGACAACTTCTGAATCATCCTGCTTTTGCTTTCCTTTAGTGTATTTACATAACCTCGTATTACCTGAAAAACCCAGAAGATTAGTGAACTGCCGGGAAGATATAGAGGCATTTGCTGATGACAGGTTTTAAGCAGGGGGACCACTTTTTTCAGGGTTGAAATATTTCGCAGGTTTTCTGGTTCCAAAGTTTTACCATTAATGAATCGCAGAACCATTGCTCCTGTTTCTGCATACACAACTTCCGGTGAAATCCCACATTTATGGGCCGCCCTGCTGGCTGCTAGCTCATTGAAGCGGTAGACACCATGTTCAGGAATATCTACGCCTAGTCTTACAAAAAATTTTTCATTGCCATGTTCAACCAAAAAATTTCGGTTTGTGATACCCCCTTCTAATGGTTCACAGTGGATTGTATGCTCCCAACAATTTAGTGATTCGACTCTTTTAAAATAGTCAGTTGTCATCTATCATTGAAAAAAAATCTTCTACAAAAGTGACGAATATTCAGCAACTACTAGATTTAAGTAAATTTTATGGACTGTCTGCCATTACTAACTTTGCTCAATAGTCGTAAATGGGAACTGATGTAAAAATCCCCATTTCAGTCAAAGAATAAGTCAATATGTTAGACTGTTAGCCTGCTTTTTTCTGAAACTGTCCGGAGCAAATTCTCTGAAAGAGGTCTTGAAGAATAAGAGGGGCAAGAGAACCCTGGAACTTTATGCGTAAGTCTAGTTCAGCAAGCTCACTGTAAATATTTTGCAGTTCTACACTTGTGAAGTTTCGTGCCTGTGCCAGGACTTGTTTGCTCAGAAATGCTGGAAGAGAAATTTTATTTATAATTTCTGATTCTTTATAAAATTGGTCGAGCATGCTGTGAATAGTCAGTAGTCGCCGAAACTGCATGATGATCAGGGAAAAGAGCCTTACATGCTCACGCGGTGTCACCTGGAGCTGTTGGTCAAGAATTTCCAGTGCAGGAAGCAATTCTTTTCTTGACAAAGCTTCCGTCATGCGGAAAACAGAAAAATGTTTGTGACCGCGAATATGTTCTTTGATCATTTCTTCTGTGATTTTTTCTCCTGATAAATAAAGACTGAGCTTTTCCAGTTCATGGTCCAGATCCATCAGGTCACTTCCAACAATATCTATAAGTAATCTTGCAGCATCTGCTGAAAGAGGAAGTCCTTTGGTATCACCCCTCTGAATAACCCAGTTAAAGGGAGTGGCATTTTCATAGACTGTAAATTTTTTTATCAAACCTGTCTTCTTTATGCTTTGGAATAGTGGATTACTGAAATCCTGTTCGCGTGTTGCCGTACTCGTGAATACAAACCAAATACTTTCTGGAGGGTTTTTTATTATTCTCTCAACAGTTTCATACAACAGGTGCTGATTATTTTTTTCCGAATTGTTTCTGGACTTCTTAACCAGTTCAAAGTTATCAATCCGGATAACTTTACGATCAGTAAGCATCGGTAATGTTTCACAGCTTATCAGCAAGTCTTCAACATTTTGTCTTCCGGAGTCTCCTGTGGTTTTCAGCAATTCATGTAAGTTGAAGCGTTCCAGGGCCCATTCATGTTGCCTACCTTTAAGTCGGTCCTTAATTATAGAATCGACTGTCTCCTCAACTAACAACTGCTGATTGCCGTAAATCAGACATAATTTGTGTAAATTATTTTCAAAAGTCATAATAGATGGTTTTCTATGAATGAGAATCCGGCAAACTTTCCCTTATCATCTTGCGCACTTCCATTGGTGAGGTTACTTCCAGAGCTCTTTCTGCGAGAGATTTTGCATCTGCAATTGATATTTCTGAGAGTCTCCTTTTGACGACAGGAATTAAGGGTGCATTCATGCTGAGTGAATTAATTCCTAATCCAGCCAGAATTACACAACCGTCCGGGTCTGAAGCCATTTCCCCGCATATCTCAACAGGTTTTTGATATTCCTGTGCGGTTTTTACCAGTTTATCAATTAATTGAAGTACTGCAGGATGAAGCGGATCATAAAGATCAGCAATATGTTGATTATTGCGATCTACCGCAAGAACATATTGAGTGAGGTCATTGCTCCCTATTGAGCAAAAGTCAATTTCGTTCATAAATTTTTCACATAAAAGTAAAGTACTTGGGACCTCAAACATCATACCGATTTCAATTTCTGCAGTGGGTGACCCGTTTGCTTCCAATTCCAGGCGGCACTCCTGAAACAATTCCCTGGCCTGAATGATTTCATTTACGTTTGTAATCATAGGGAACAGCAGGCGCACATTAGGACGTGTTTCTGCAGCCATCAGTAAAGCCGTGAGCTGTTCTTTAAGTACTGTTTTTTGTTTTAATTGACGACGTACTGCACGATAACCCAAAAATGGATTTTCTTCATCTTGAAATCCCATGTAGGGAGCAGCCTTGTCTGCACCGACATCAAGAGTACGGAAAATCACGGGCTTGTCTTCAGGCACATTCCCCAGTAAATCACGATATACCTGA
Organism: SAR324 cluster bacterium; assembly: GCA_022448705.1. Taxonomy (GTDB): domain Bacteria; phylum SAR324; class SAR324; order SAR324; family NAC60-12; genus Arctic96AD-7. The sequence goes on from JAKUUF010000004.1 coordinate 4,354, forward strand.
GTTTGCTCAGAAACGCTTGGATATCGGTCCAGTGATAGAAAATAAAATTCTGTTCTGAACAACCCCACTCCTTCTGCACCGTAGCGAGGCAACTGTACCTCATCACTACCCAAAGCTATATTGGCCAATAAACTTATGCGAGTTCCATCAGTGGTTTTACAGGGAACATCACGAAAATCATCAAGGTGTTCGAAATAATTCTGTTGTTCAACCAGCAGTTTTTTAAATTCTTCCAGAATCTTTTTGTCAGGATATGCCACAGCAACCCCGGAATCGCCGTTTATAGCGAGGGGATCGCCATCATGAATTTGATCCAATTCGTGGTCTTCAATGCATACTGCTGGTATTCTCAAGGACCGGGCCAGTATTGCTGCATGGGAAACCACTCCACCTTTAGACAATATTATACCCTTGATGCGTGTTGTATCTAACCTGGCGATATCTCCGGGAAGGAGTTGACGCATAATAAGAATGCCTGTTTTTTTTGTAACTGAAAGAACTTCATGACCTAAATAATGTAAAAGTCTATATCCAACGTCTTTTAAATCAGCCCCCTTTTCACTTAGATAAGGATCTTTGATTTCTGCAAATGCTCCCAGGTATTCCTCTACTGTCTGATATATAGACCATGATGCAGTATTTCCTGATTCTATACTTGACTTAATTTTTTCCTGGAAATGCTGATCTTCAAGGAACATCAGGTGTGCATGAAAAATCGAAGCTTCTTCAGTTCCCACTTTATCTGATACTTTTTCAATCAGTTCCAATGTATCAGAGATAGTATGATCCATTGCTGCCTGAAAATCAGACATTTCACTTTCAGACGACCTGGAACTTTTTTGCTGTGGCTCTTCCACATCTGACTGCTGGAGTAGTACTGCTTTACCAATCGCAACTCCGTACGCTACCGCTTGCCCTGAAAATTGATGAGTCTCCCCTTTCCTTTTTTTCGAAATTGAAGGTTCTTGAGTAGCTGTATCCAACTCCTTCATCAGTAACGCCTTTGAAACAAGGCTTGAGATTTGGGTAGCTATAGACCCCAGTAATTGTACTTCTTGAGGGGAAAATGTACGCGGCTCAGTTGTATGAACAACAAGTACCCCAAAAGATCTGCGGTGTTCAATTAGTGGAACACCAAGAAAAGAAGAAAAGGAATCTTCTTTAGTTTGAGGAAACGCTTTAAAACGAGGATGATTCTGCATTTGAGATTCTTGTACTGGTGCAGATCGCTCAAGTACTAATCCAACAAGGCCTTCAGATGGCAGCATGTAGACTGTCTCAATAGTAGAAGAGTCAAGGCCGTGTGTGGCCTTCAGGATCAAAACCCCTCGGTCTGAATCATAAATATAAATGGAGCATGCATCGACATTTATACGTTTGGCAATCATTTTTGCAGTTCTTGCCAGTGTCTCATCAGAATTGTGTGAAGAGGTGATGATACGGTTGACTTCAGTAAAAGTTTGCAGAGCAAAATATAGCTGGTCTTGTGACTCTGATGTCGCCATTTATGCGGTTTGGTTCAGATAATAATTTATGAGTATAATATTCAGGGTATTAACTAATACTGGACGCTTTGTGCAAGGAATTATACTTGGGACATGCAAATTTTTATTGTACATCCTGAGTAATTCTGCACCTAACTAAAGACTTTTCACAGTGTCCGGGTTTTCACCCTTAAACTCAAGTTGATTTTTCGGAGTGTTTTGAGGTTTAAACCCCAAATTTAAGCCGGGGAATATGAGTGGAAACAGTTTACGGAGAAGGGATCAAATATTTTGTAGAGAAGTATAAGAAAGGTAATAAAAGAGGTCAGAAATGCTTTATAAAGGCTACCTGTAGACCTTTTTGAAATGGAATCCATTTTAACTCAAAATCCTTTTCGGTCAGTGAACTGCTAAAATATCCTTGTGAACGACCTTCTGTGGAAATCTCATTAAGCATATCTCGATAACGGAAAAATCTTATTCCGCTATAAACTGTTCCAGCACCCGCTATCCAGGGTAAAACTTCAAGAATGCCGCTTGTTTTGATAATACCACTTAGAAACAATAAAGTTGCGGCTCCGGCACCAGCAGTAGTATACATCCACCGATCATGCTCAGCCTTGGTTTGATTGTACCGATTTAACCAAAGGACGTAATCCTTGCTTTCTTCAGCTACAGACGGACCTAACCGAAAAACTCGCTTTTTTGGCTGTAATCTTTTTTGAGTGTCAAGTTCTTTTCTGGTTTGCATTATGAAGCGATTAAGTTTCTCTGTATCAACATAAGTCTGGATTTGATCTCCCCTGGAAACTGATGATATTTTTTGAATAATGACTGCTTGAGAAGATAAATCACTTACTTGAACAACTTCAGCTAAAGCAATATTTTTATAGATTTTCTCAGTAGTCCCTTCTCCGGTTTCGTTATTAGATATCCGTCGGGAAATTACAAAACGCTGTCCAGCTTTAATTCCCTGTGCCCTTCCTAAGTTTACAGTGATTCCTGATTGTTTTTTATCAACAATGTTACCGACCATCAATGTGTTATCTGAAATTCTGGCTGCCAGACGGAACAATTCATCATGCATTTGCAGATCAGTAAATTGCACTTCATCACTAAAATTTGTAATATTTGTTCTTGCATCAACCAGTCTTACTGACAAAATAAAACTTGGCTCTTCCTTGCCTTTTTCATTCAGCATAATCTCTGAATGAATAGTACCTACCAAAACTTTGTCTGCACGGAACAATTTACCAATCATGACCCCGCAAGCAATATCATGGCAATCTGCAAGTGTTGGATCACTATCTTTGATTTGTATATTCCACTCTTCTGGGCCTACTACGGTAAAATGATTAGTGTTGTAAATATTCAGTTGAAGAGCCTTTGCAATTTCTTGCGCTGCAGTTTCTGTCATTCCTGATGGAAGGAGATTAAGCAGCAGCACTTTTACACGTCCATCATCACTGAAACCACTTAGTTTAGTATGTTCAAAATCCATAGTGTTGTTTTGATAAATCCCGGACTGTGCACAAACCAATGATGTAAAGAAAATACTGCTCAGACTTATCGTAAATGCTTTCAATTTAAATGCACTTAAAAGTAACTTGAGGTGGGATAGCAGGTAATAGTAGCTCACGAACACTTTAAAAAATTTTTGATTTGATTTGATATGAATTTGGTGCTTTATCTACCTAGCAAGAAAAAGACCTTTTGGGAGATAAGTAAGCAGGAGATTAGCAGGGGGAGAAATGATGTGAGGAGATTTTGGCCAGGGGAAAAATTTCAACTTGAAATCAGTCTTGAAAAGACTTTAAGCAATTCATCAAAGTCTTTCTGAAAAATTGTGCGGAAATCCAGCCAGACCTGGTCTTCATGTACTCGAGTAATGACTGGTACAGGTTGAGAGCGGAACCATTTTTGTAATTCCAATGCGGACCATTTCGGATGAGTTAATACAAGTGCTGCGGAGCCTAAATTTAAATCAGGCATAGCCCCCCCTCCAGTTTTTGATTCTGTTTCCCGGATTTCAAGGCTCCACAATGATTTCTCTGTTATATTTATCTTCGCCAAAAAGTCCTTTACTTTATCAGAAATTTCTTCAGCAGTCTGTTCCAGAAGAAAAACTGTGGGAACTTGATCAGGCAAAGATTTTATGTCCATGTATGCTTCAAGAGTGGCTTCCATCAAAGTTAGAGTTACTTTGTCTAAACGGAAAGTACGGTAAAGGGGACTCTTTCTCAATTTTTGAATGATTCCCGTTTTCCCAAGTAGAATGCCTGCCTGGATTCCTCCAAGCAGCTTGTCTCCGCTGAAGGCCAGTAAATCTGGAATATAGGAGAGTTCCTGTTCTACGGTTGTATATTCACTCAAACCACTCTGCTGAAACTGATAAAAACTGCCGCTTCCCCAATCGTAGAAGCAGGGAATACCTTTGGAATGTGCCAGTTTGGACAATTTTTCGACTTTGACAGATTCAGTAAAACCAAGAATTTTATAATTTGACGGATGTACTTTTAATATTGCTGCAGTGTTTTTAGTGAATGCCTTTTCATAATCTGAAAGACGGCAGCGGTTAGTAGTGCCAACTTCAACCATTTTTACGCCTGCTTCCCTCATAATATCAGGAACGCGAAATGATCCGCCTATTTCTACCAGCTCACTCCTTGATACAATTACTTCAGGCAAAAATCCGTCCGGCTGATTTTTTGTTAGGCCCTTGAGCATAAGATAAACTGCCGCAGCATTGTTGTTGACTACCATCGCATCCTCTGCTCCGGAGAGAATACGCAGCATCGTCCTGATTCTTGAATCCCTGGTACCCCTTTTCCCTGTTTCCAGATCCAGTTCCAGAGTTGAATAAGAACATAGTTTTGGCAGAACCTTCATAATCAAATCTTTTGAAAGAGGGGCTCTGCCCAAATTAGTGTGAACAACAATGCCGGTCGCATTTATAGCACTTTTGATGCTATCAGACCGAATACGGACCTCATCTGCAACACGTTCCATTATCTCAGCATTATTAACAGAAAGTGTTCCGCTATTATCTTTTGAGATTTCCTGACGCACTTGATTCAGTACAGAATATACATACTCCCTCACTTGCTTACCGTGAGGAAGTTTTTGTTCCATAAGGAATTTGTCACATTCTGTGATGGAAGGAATATTTTTGAAAGATATTGATTGACCCATGATAGTTATTTAATCAGTGGGTTATGAATTAGTAAAAATAATTTTCAGGGTCCCCGATCGGGTATACCCAGCAAGTTCAGCTCTTAGTTGTGTTTACTGTCTTATTCCTTGGTTTTGTTGCCTGGTTTGATTTCGATGCATTAACTTTTTCTTTATTTCTGGAAGCTGGTTTTTTTGATTTCTGCGGTGCTTTTTTTGCTACAGTCCCTTCTTTCTTCAAATTTTTTGATTTTGTGCCTGAACTGAGTTTGGATTCGGATTGTGATTTTACAGTTTTTTCTTTCTTTACCTCATCATGTACATTTGATTCATCAGCAGCCGATTTGTTTTTAATTGATTTTATTTGAGTTTTTTTGGTGGACTTTTTAGCTGTTTTTGCTTTAGATTTTTGTGATTTAGAACTTTTTTCTGCAGGTTTTTTTAATGAAAGTTCTTTTGCTTCAATTAATTCTTTATCTGCTAAATGCACACTACTATACATATTTGTTTCAGCAAAATTTTCTTTGGAAATTGTTTCATCAGAATTTTTGCTGATATTATTTTCAGTGGAATTTTCACCATGCAGGTGAACACTGCTGAAAATTGATTTTTCAGATTTTGTGTTTTCTCCCAATGAATATTCCGTATCTGATGATTTATTTCCCTTTGAATCATGTTTTGCCAAAGGTTCATGCACACTCATATATAGAACACCACTTGAGACTTCAGTTGAAGCTGGTTTTTTTTCAATTTGATTAATTTTTTTGTTTTCTTCACTATCAGATATTATTTTCTGCTTAGACGTTCCTATTTTTTCCTGCACATTTTTAAATTTTTTATCCAAATTTGTTTTTCCTGTTTTCTGGGCTTTTGCGGATTTTTTTTCAACCACTTCAGTTTTTGACTTTAAATCATCTTCTTCAACTGCATTTACTTGTTCTTCAATAATATTTTTGTCTGGAATTTCAGGTTCAGAGAGTGCGAGATCATTTTTATCAGTCTCTTTTTTGCTCCTCCCCTTTTTCCTGGCAGGTTTTTCATCCCGCATATCTGCAGCAGATATAGGAACTGAAGTTCGCTTTTCTTCCCCGTTCTGCTCTTTGATTGTTATTTCCATTTCTGGAATTTCTTCAGCACCAAGCTGCAGATCAGGGGTAATGGAAATTTGGACTCCAAAATCAGTTTCCATTTGAGTTAATCGCTGCCTTTTCACATTCAGAAGGTGAGTTGCTAGTTCCAGAGGCAAGCGTAAATGTACCTGCAACACTTTCTGATCGATCACAGAGTCGTGAATTTTTCGCAATATTCGGTTTGCTATAGTCAAAACAGTAGAATTAAGTGACAAGGCTGCAGAAATACGCTGTCGACTTAATTCCATCAAACCAAATTTTGAGATGCTGCTTACGGAAGTTTTTGATTTATCGGCAGCAAGTTCTTCTTCCATTTTTTGTTCAACGGCAAGACGATTTTTAGAATTTTCCATATCTATAAAATCCACCACAATTAGCCCTCCCATGTTTCTTAAGCGCAACTGCCGGGACACTTCTTCTGCAGCTTCCATATTAGTTCTAAAAGCAGTACTTTCTATATTTTTCTCTTGCGCTGATCTTCCTGAATTAACATCGATTGCCACAAGTGCTTCTGTCTGCGTAATGATGATTGAACCTCCAGATGAAAGAGGAACTTTGTTTTGGTGCAGCACTTCTATTTGTTCTTCAATTTCATATGAAGCAAAAAGTGATTTTTCTCCAAGATAAAGCTGCAGTTTTTTTTGATCTTTTGGTATTTGAGCTTGAAAAAATTCTAAGACATGCTGAAACGCGATTGGCTCATCAATCACTACTTCTGCAACATCATCATGGTAGAAATCCCTGATCATCCGCACAATCGCGTCTTCTTCCTGGTAAAGTAATCCTGGAATTGACTGATCATCATGATCACTCTTAATCTCATTCCAGGTACGACGTAAATTTGTGAAGTCTCGTTTCAATTCCGTAAGTGATCTGTCAACACCAACAGTACGGATTATGGCTGATGCATCTTCACTCCCAAGTCCTTTAAGCAAGTGCCTCAGGCGTGTTCGCTGCTCCTCATCTTCAATTTTTCTGGAAACTCCTCCTCTATCACTGTCCGGCATGTATACAATGAAACGTCCTGCAAGAGAAATATTTGTGGTTAATGTTGCTCCTTTGTGAGCAATTTCATCTTTGATCACCTGAACGAGAATTTTCTGCCCAGGTTTTAAAACTTGTGAAATAGAAGGTTTCCCTCGTCCTTGCCGATTTGGTTTATATACTTGGAAATTGATATCTGAAAGTGAAAGGAAACCATGGCGTGCTTCACCATAGTTGATAAATGCGGCCTGGAAAGAAGGCTGTACTTTTATAACTTTGCCGCAATAGATATTCCCGACTTTTTGGGAACGATGTGTTTGTTCTATGTGTAGATTTTCGAGTTTTGAGCCATTGATAAAGGCGATCCTTGTCTCATCATCTTCGACATTGATAAGAATCTTTTGATCTTTGTTTGTCATTGTTTTTCCCGATTTTTGATTCAATAAAATCAGGATGTTCTGCCAACATAATTTTTGATTTTCAGATTAGGATTTTTTAAAAGCTGTTGGTAAAGTGATATTCAATAAAAGGTTCATTCAGCCAATCACTTTTGCCAGCGAATCTATTCAAATAATAATATCAATCAGCAATCTTTAATCAGAAAAATGTCACCCTCTATTTTTCTTCCAGTCCAGGGTGATCAGAACATCTCTGAAATAATATTTTTAACTTTTAGTTATTCGTTAAAGGCTTGTTCGATTTTTCTGGTACAAACTCTTTTTGCTCGTACTCACCATTTTCATTCTTTAAAATTGTCTCAATACGCTGACCTGCGTTATCAAGAAACTTTTTACATTCCCTGCTCCAGTGGACCCCCGATTCAAAAGTTGTTAAGGCCTCATTTAGAGGAATTGTTCCTTCTTCAAGCTTTTCAACAGTTTCCTCAAGTTTTTTCAGGGCAGATTCAAAGGTTTCGGTCTTTGTCTTCATTACTAAGTTTTCGAACTATTTCTGAAGCAATTTGTTGTGGAGTTTGTTGACCTGTATCTATGATACACTCAGCCTTTTCATAGAGCAAGCTTCGATCTTTGAACATCTCTTCCAGAGCTGTATCAGCGTCTTTATTCTTCAATAAAGGACGGTTTTTGACCTTTTTTAGTCGCTGTAGCAATTCTTTCTTGGGTACTTTCAAATATACTTGCCTGCCAATTTGCTTGAGTATACTTTGATTATATTCTCGCAATATTATTCCACCACCAGTTGAAATCACCGAATTTTGAACATTTTTCAACTTTTCCAAAACTTTTGTTTCCATATCCCGAAAACACTCTTCACCCCCATACTTAAAGATATCTTCGACACTGCAGCCCTGATCTTCTTCTATTTCCATGTCGGTATCAATGAAATTGTAGTCCAGCAATTTTGCCACTTTGCGGCCAATTGTTGTCTTACCTGCACACATGAAACCTGTTAAAACAATGTTCATAATTTGATACAAAAATTAAAAAGTTTAGTTTGAATAATCGATCTTGCCACCGCCCAATAGAATATCATCCTGGTAAAAAACTGCTGCTTGGCCTGGAGTTACAGCCCGTTCAGGGTTTTCAAGTTCCAAACGAACCTTATTACCGGATACAGGAATCAAGGTAGCAGTTGCACCATGATGTGCAGACCGTAGTTTTACAGATGCACTTATAGGGGTTTCCGGTGCAGAAATAGATACCCAGTTCACACTCGAAACGGATATTGTTTTTGAATACAAATCGTCTTCTTTGCCTAGTACAATCCTGTTCTGTTCTTTGTCAATTTTTACAACATAATATGGAGTGGTATCATTGAGACCTAGCCCCCTGCGCTGTCCAATTGTGTAGAATGGCAAGCCTTTGTGCTCTCCCAAAACTTCTCCGGATATACTTGTAAATTCTCCGGGCAAAGGAGTTTCATTCAGTTCATTCTTTAAAAATTTCCTGTAATCTTTTGGCACGAAACAGACTTCCTGACTGTCAGGTTTGTCTGCAGTAGATAGTTTCAGTTTTCTTGCAATTTTCCTTACTTCGGTTTTCGTCAGCTCTGACAGAGGAAACATCAATCGCGGCAGATCTCCCGACGGAATTCCATGTAGAAAATAAGTTTGGTCTTTACGTAAATCCTGAGGACGAGATAATTGTGTGCTGCCTGTATCAGGATTTGAACAAATCCTTGCATAGTGGCCTGTTGCCAAGTGTTCACAATCCAATTCAGCTGCTTTCTTCAAAAGTAAAGAGCTTTTAATTTTTTTATTACACATTACGCAGGGATTTGGAGTGTTCCCACTTGAATAGCCCTCAATGAAGTAATTTATTACCGTTTCTCGAAATTCTTGCTGATAATCAAGTGCATAGAATGGAATTCCTAACCGATGACATGCCAATCTCGCATCAAGTGTTTCGTCAATTGAACAGCAGCTTTTATTTCGTATTTCATTTTCGGGACCGCGATAGAGCTTCATGTGCAGTCCAATAACTTCATAACCCTTATCCTTCAGCAGAGCTGCCGCAACAGAAGAGTCTACACCACCGCTCATTGCTATTGCTACGCGTGCCATATATTTTGCATTGATTTTAAAGAGTCTTCAGGAAACTAAATTATCAGACTTAAAATGATCAGCGGCTAGTAGAAGCAAGAAATTGTTGGAGGTAAGCGGAATAATCACTATGTACGCCACTGTATCCTGCGTGCTGACCTCTCATTTTTTGGAGGCGCTTATAACTTGCGAGGTATTTTTTATTATACCTTTCGTTGTATTCTTTCATTTCTTTATTTTGTTTTTCCCGATCTTTGAACTTTTGCTCTTCAAATGCCAAATTTGCAGAAGACTTATTTTTTTCATAAAGAATGTTTGACTTGGTAATTTCCGTTATCATTGCCATGGCTTCTCTACCAATATTTTCTTGATCAGAAGAAGCAAGGGCTTGGTTAACTTTTTTTGTATGATCAACAAATTCCGATACCATTTCAGGCTTTAAAACTAAAGGTTTTTTTGAATTAGTAGCATTATTGCCTCGAGAAATAAATTTATCTGAACCAGCATTGACATTATCTGTTTGGGCAAAAACATAAGGAACGAAACTCATGCATAACCAGCAAAAAAATGAAACACATAAAAACCTGCAGGTGAGGAAGATTTTTGTCAGTCTTATTCTACCAATACTCATTTTCTGTACTATTTGTTTAAATCCATTTTCTAATTTATTTGCTCAAAAACTAACACCTGAATTAATTGCCTGTTACCAATCTGCACAAGCCCGTTATGAGTGTTTTATGAAACAGAGGGAAGGCGAACTGGAAAGAGCTAAAGCAATTGATGCTTTACGTCGTTCTATTCTTGAAGCAAAAGAAGAACTTCGTTTCGAGTTAGTCAATCTTGAAAAAAAACAACGTGTAAAAGAAAGAAAAGAAATGATGAAACAGGTTGAAATATCCCGCTCAAGAAATATTTCTCATAAAGGAGAAAAGTATTCTATAAATTTTGGATACGTTATTGAAGCAAGTCCTTAAGCAAACTTACCAAAAGTTGATTTAAGTAATGTAATTCTTCATTCTTCTATGTATCGATCAGCTGTAAATCTACACTATTATTTGCAAACTTTCAATGTTTTTAGATTGTAATTTATGCAGTTATTCAATTAGTACGTTACAAATTAAGAAAAAAATTTAAAAATAATCTTTTTACTTAACTGAATATATTAAGAAAATTTTAAAGGGAACCGATCTTCTTTAACAATAAGGTGTGTTCCGGAATCATCAAGATGATCTAGCAGCCAAAACCGAGGTGAATCTGCAAGCAACACTTCACCAAAATTTTCAGTTTGAACAAAACATCTTTCATTTTTGTCCATTCGAAAACTATTGAGATAAATCAAATCTGACTTGTTGTTGTTTAATTGCAGCATGATTCCTTCTGAAACAGAGTCTATTGCTAATGCCAGCATTGGTGTTATGGCACATTCTAGATAGCATTTATCCCAACGGGCATCACTCCAGTATTCAACAAAATAACGGCCTGTTAACTCTTCAAAATAAAGATTTGATTTGAAAAGAGATAATACCTTTCCAGTTATTCTTTTATTCCTTAAACTCCATTGTTGTTTTTGGTCTACATTGATGAAATCATAGTGGAACTGCAAAGCAAGCTCCTTCGAAAATCTTTCTCCTTGTTTAATTTCCCGTGAAATGGGGATGGGAAAATACATCCCTTTTGGCAGTTCATTCTCAAACTTTGGGAAATATTCTTCCAACACTTTCATAACAGTTTCCCCCAGCAATCCTGAAGATTTTATTGTTTGTTGCTGCTCAGAAATCTGCGGATTCAGAAAACGATTTTCCCAGAGAAACATCATTATCATTCCACGTTCAGAAAACCATGCTATACGTTGCTCAAATGTCATAAATAATTGGTAATTTCAATATGTGTAGCAGAGCATAATGATGGGAAATTATCATGATTACTGATTTAATGATGTTTTAAAAAGAGCATTCCTGGTATGGCGCATTAATAAAGGTAGTCCACATTCATTGTAGTTATGGTATCGTTTGGAAAAATAAGCATAAGTCATTTCTGAAATCCTTCGCATATGCATACTTGCCTGTTCAAACCACTTTCTGGTGTTTCCTGTGATGGAATGAAAATCTTTTCTCTCTATAAATAGTACTATTGAATATGCTTTTCTGCCGAATGGAGTGTTAATTTCAACAATCCCTGCATTCCCGTTTGATCCTTTGACAAAACCGGTTTTGTCCCATAATTTTACTGTTTTATTTGTTGAATAGCATGTACCTGCTTTAATTCTGTCTTTTAACCACGGATGGCCAGGTAATTTTAACAAATTAAGCATTTCAATTGATACTTGCCTGTTTTGCTCTCCACTGTATTTTGACCCAATTATCCTTTGAAACCATAATTCCCTAAAAATACGGTTTAAATCAGCAACGGAAATGGTATTTCGGTAAGCACGGCCATTTTCAGGTATATACTCAATTAGCCTAATTTGTTTGTAAATTTTTGTTTTTTCAAGAATTTGCTGTATTTTTGCTAGTCCTCCTAACAGCTCAATAACAGTATTTGTGCTAGAATTGCTGCTGAAGCGGATCATTTTTTCAATCAGTTCTTTATGATTTGAATTTTCAATTAGATTTCCTTCTGAACGCTGAATCATGTAGGCATGAAGAATTGGGACCTTAATAGTGCTGGCTGATTTTAAGCTTTTATCCGGGTGAATTGAGGCCACAATTTCCCCTTTCTCCAGGTCTTCGACAATGATTGATAATTTATCATTAATATTCAGTCTTTTAAGCTCATAATTTTCTTTCAAATAATTCAAAATGCTCGCTTCCAATAAAGATCTGAAGTGCAAAGAACTAATTTTATCATAAAGTGTGCTTAAAGGTTTTGGATGATAAAATATAACATGTTTGCGGGCTACCCATCCTTCAAAATTATGTGGAGCATAAACTCTCAACCAGTCAGAATTCTGCGCAGATAAAGACAACATATGTGTTCCCCTTGGAAGAATTCTTAAAACTGAATTTTTCACTCCGGGACCAGAACGTAAATTTAATGCTGTAGCAGATACAAAAACATAGTAAATATTTTTGGAAGAAAAAAATAATCGGGCAATTGGTTGTTTTTGTTTAAAATTGCTGGGATGTTTGTTAATGGCTACGTCGCTGGGAGATTGCAAATTTCCCTTTGAATAAAGAAAAGTTGTTGCAAACTGCAGTGACAATAATATTAAAACTCCCAGCCTTGAAAAAAGAAGAAGATAAGAGCTGATTCCAGCTTTACTCAAAGGCAGTCTAACTTCCAAAGTCTTTCACAAAATTGATTTAGTCACGGACTCATAACAAATTTTTATGACTATGCTCAGACTTGTCTGAAAGGGTGCGGGGTCTTATAGAGGATTACCTGGTATGACTTTTTATTGAAATATGAGTCTGATGGATGGGGATTATAAATCAACCCATAAAGGATGAAGTGAAATTTTACTCAGTGTTTTCTTTGCTTATTCGTCTTAAATTTATGAGAAAAACTACTGCTGGAATAATTACAAAAGAAATTACTAAAACGCTGAATATTATTGTCCAATTCATTCCCATAATTAATCCCGATACGATATGATTTAGTGTTTTTTATGCAATAACTTAATTTGGAATCCAGGAAAGTGCAAACTAAAATTGATAGGAAAATTTGAATTCGTTCTAATGTATGCATTAGGCTGATACAGTCTTCCAAGTAAAACTATTATATTCCCATTGATTATTCATCTCAGCACAACTGTCTTCACAAATGCCTCCTGGAAATCAGGTATGTTGTTTTTTAACTGATCACGAAGTTTTAGCGCTTCAGGCTTTGATTTAATTCCACCTATCTGCACAATTTTGTACTGTGTTTTTTGTGTTGTGCTTTGAATTTTAAAGAATAACTGATCTTTGAATTGTTGGTTCAAGTGTGTTCTAACCATGTTTGCAGTCTTTAGATCAGGAAACAAACCTAAAGAAATTTGGAACCCATTTTTTACTGATTTACGAAACGCGTGACCTGCCATAGGATTTGTTTTATTGATTTTACTTACGAATTTTGCAGAATCTTCTTCAGCCAAAATTTTTGTTGTAATTAATTCCGCAATTTTAGAATTTTTGTTTGAAGTCCGGACTTGAGATGCATACCCCAGATTTTTTAACTGAAGACGGCTTTCATCTACACATTCCTGAGAAATGCAGGAAACAACCTGTACATAGTAATTGAATTGCTTTACTTTAGGTTTCGCTGCAATTTTCTTTGGTTTTGCTACAGTTTTCTTTGGTTTAGGTTTGCTGACTTTCACGACCTGAGTGGGCGGTTCAGGAGGCAATTCATTCGCAATTTCAGGTTCGGGAGTTTCTAAGGGGGCCGCGGTGTAGTAAAGGACTGCAACTGTGATTATTCCCAGCAATAATCCTGTCGTGCCAGAGATTAAAGCTGATTTTAATGGAAAAGCATCAAAGAATGCTGCTTTCTTTTTTTTCTGCTTTTCCTGCTGTTCTTCAGGTTTTTCTTCAGACTCTACGGCAGTGTCTGTTTCTTCAGCTTCTTCAGAACTGTCTGTTACAGTATCTTCAGTTTCGGCAGCTTTTTTATCATCCTCAATTTCGGCTTCTTCGTCATCTTCAAGATCATCAATAGTAGAAAGATCTTCGAAAAATGAATCCAACTCACTGTCACTTTCATCTTCACCTTCATTTTCCATAAATGAATCAAGTTGTTCGCTGAAATCATCTCCAAAATCATCCAGACCTTCAAGACCCTCAATTTTTTCTTCAGCCATATTTTACTTGAATTTATAGTGCAATTTGGTGACTTGAAAAGTTTTACAGAATAAAAATGAAAAAACTTTGTTATTAATGAAGATAGTTCAGGAGAGTTTTATTGATAAAGCAGCATTAAAGCACGATAAAAATTATTTTCTAGTAATATTCATTGAGTAACATAGATATAATCCACGCAGCGTCAAATCTTCATGATAAATTGCCTTAGGTACTATAGGTAGTATTTTTGCTGCTAATCCTCCTGTAATGACAACTGTTGGATCTGGTTGGTTCTGTTGTTTTATTTCTTTTGTTAATTTATTTATCAAAGATTCAATCATACCACCGTAACCATATATAAGACCTGATTTGAGGCTTTCAGTAGTATTTTTCCCTATCAGCTTTTTTGGCATTTCAAGATTAACCTGGAATAACTGCGCGGCTTTGGAAAAAAGTTCTTCAGCAGAAATTAACAATCCAGGACATATTACTCCTCCCTGAAAAACCCCTTCAGCAGTTACCACGTCCAGCGTAGTGGCAGTCCCACAATCAACAATAACCAAGGAAGTTTTATATTGCTGATATGCTGCAGCTGCATTAATCAGCCGGTCCTGGCCAACTTTAGAAGGATTCTCAGTGTTAATTTGAATTCCAAGATTAAGTTCGTTACTAACTTTTATTGGATGTTGACCAATCATGTTTTCAATAAGTTGTGAAAATACATCCGTCAACTCAGGAACTACAGAACTCAACACTGCTCCTTTGGTCTCTTCAAGACTGAAATCACATGCGAAAAGCATACCTCTAACCAGCATTTCATATTCGTCTATACTCTGATGAAGTCTTGTGTTCAGGCGCCAGCTCTGCAACAGTTTGTCATCATTAAAAATGCCTATTACTACATCACTGTTGCCAATATCTACAGCTAGAATCATGTAACTCAATCACTTAAATCAATTATGTCACCAGAAACATGTGTTAGGATATCCCCTGTTTCTGTCCGGATTTGCAGATAACCTTCGCCTGTGAGTCCTTCAATGATACCTATGGTACCTTTAGAATTTGCCTGACCTTGTGTGTTATACAAACTGCATACCTTCCTGCCTTTTGCCCTGGCCCTATCAAACCATTCATTCAACAGGGCAGATCGACCGTCAAACTTTTTTTTGTTTCCGGTAATTTTCTTGTTGTCACTGAATTCTTCCAGACAGCGTTCCAACTCACGTAGAAGCTGATTAAATATTGTATCATTTTTTATAAGAGATGCTTTTACATCAGGTTTAGTATCTGAATTTCTCAACATTTCAAATTCCAATGTAGTCACAATTTTTTTCAGCTCATCAGGATAATCCTTGTAACTTCCCTTTGTATTTAAACCAATTCCCATTATCAATATTGGAAAATGCTGCTCTGGAATACTGATTGTTTCGAGCAAAATACCGCATATTTTTTTTTGACTTACAATCACATCATTTGGCCATTTAAGACGGATTGAATTTACATAATTTTCAAGTACACGTGCAACAACGACACTCGCTAACAAAGAATATATTTGAATCTCTGATGCAGGTTTTTGAGGATGCAAAACGACAGAAAAGGTGAGGTTTTTCCCAGGTAGCGAAACAAACTTCCTTGATGCCCTGCCACGTCCAGAAGTTTGCATGTCTGTGCGTACTACTAATCCGTGCTGTTGGAGTAATTCATGGTTGGACTTAAGGTATGAATTAGTTGAATTTATTTCATTAAAGTGAATGATTCTATTACCTATTTTCCTGGACATAATTTATCAATTCAGTAAAAAATCGTGAATTATTATTTCTTTGGCTATTCCTGTATCTTCATTCCTGTCAACCGATACAATTGCCTTCACCTCCGCGATTACTTTGCTGATTTCAGTTTTCAGATGTATTTCGTACCAATAACTGTAAGGAGTGAAATAGTCATCTGCTTTGCTGTAATATTGAGTGATGTTTCTCAATTTATTTTTTATGTCATTTTTTTTGAGTTTTATCCTGGGCAGTTTAGTCAGCTCTTCTGCAATTTCAATTCTCTTTTGATAAAAATTTTGTGAGTAATTGTTTTCGAAATTTGATTGAGAATAGTTTATGAAATAATTTGTTTGCTGGTCATATTGCTCTAGAAATTCAACAATTTCTTCAAAAGTTGCCAAATTTATATTTATTCGAGGATATATAGACGTATGATTCGAAGATGATACATATTTGTTGCCTACCGGAAAAGTTGTGAAACTCTGGTCCCAAAACTTCTGAGGAATGTTTTTTTCTTTAATAGCGTTGATCAGCATTATTTCGTTTAATTGATCAAAATATCCGTTTTTAATTTCAATTGGCGGTTCAGAAAATATATATGCGTCTTTTTCTGCTCCAATTGCACCGTAGATTGATGAATCATAAATATATGAGTCCTTATCTATCCAGTCGAAAATTGCAGCATACAACTGTAATATTTCATTATTGTCAAATTGCTTATTTTGCGTAATTAAAGCGTCTCCGACATTAGATTTACTGCTAATATTCCATTTGTTAAGAATATTAATAAATTGATTTGCAAGATGCACATCTGATTTAGATTCGGGATTTACTGTTCTAAAAGGAGGTGTTTGAATACGATTAAGGTTATATAGATGATCAATAGGACGTATATAGGGTGTGTAGAAAGCAACATCAGGAAAATCAGAGATTACGCCTGCAGGTAATCTGACAGGCTCAGGTGGGTTTAAAATGGATATATCTCTGCCTGAGGTCCCCATTGATAAAAAACTCCAAACGTACTGTCTGAAAAATTTAATCTCTTCATGACTTTCCAAACCTTCAAGAACAGCCTTAAACATTGATTTAACAGCATTTCTGGCTTTGAAAGATGCCTGGTAATTCTGTATTCCACGTGTTTCAAGTTTTGTTTCAAATGAAAACTCTGTCATGAAGACAGCCAGAAGAGCTAATATTACCAAGGTGATCAGCAAGGCGATTCCACTTCGTGAATTTTTTTGCAATTGTGAAGGGGAGTTCACTGTTAGGTAAGTGATGAGCTATGTACTTTGAAGTCAGGCTGTTTTTAAATTCATGCCTTTCAAAGTTTTCAGCAGAAAAGAAGAGCCTTAGTTCTGAATTGAATAAAAACTAAGGCCTTGTTTCTCAACAATTTAAAACTACTGAGATTTTTATGAGCAACCGCTGGTTGCTCCGCAGGATGCACACTTGAGACATGAACCGTTTCTTACCATTGTGAATTGCTGGCATGTATGACAAGCTTCACCTTCATAGCCCTTCATACGTGCCTCTTGAGCAAGGCTTGCTGTAGAACGGTTTAGTGTTTCCCAGGTTTCTAATGCAGAGTCTGCAGTAAAATCTGTACTGCCTGAATAATCAGCATGAGCGGTCTCGAGTTCAGAATCAGTATTTTTAAGCAAAGTAAAATCTACGCCCTCATATTCGATTTTCTCATTTTCAAGAAATTCCTGGCTTTCTTCTGTACTAAGAGTCCTTTCCGAGATAACCTGTTCGTTATCAAATTCAGGCTCATTTTCATTTTGTGTATGTACTGCACTGGCCTGCAATTCATCCGGGTGGACATGTGCCAGTTCGTTACGCCCAAGGTATGAAATTGCAAGTTCACGGAAAATATAATCAATAATTGAGGTACTCATTTTTATTGAGTCATTACCGGAGACAATACCATTTGGCTCAAAACGAGTGTAAATAAAGGCTTCGATAAATTCCTCAAGTGGAACTCCATGCTGAAGACCGAGGGAAATTGCTATCGCAAAGCTGTTCATCAAACTTCTGAACGCAGCTCCCTCCTTATGCATGTCAACAAATATTTCTCCAATTGTACCGTCCTCATATTCGCCAGTACGCAGATAGATTTTATGTCCTCCGATAACGGCTTTTTGCGTATATCCGTTGCGACGGTGAGGTAATCTTCTTCTTTTGGCAATGTAGCGGTGAATTATTTTTTCAGCAATTCGGACTTGTGCTGGCTGTGAAGCGGCAATTTCCAAATCTGAATCATCTTCATCCCACAGGTATTCGTCAACGTTAACATTTAGTGGCTGGCTTAGCTTAGAGCCGTCACGATAAAGTGCATTACATTTTAAGCCTTTAAGCCATGATGTTAAATATGCTTCTTTAAAATCGTTAACATTTGCTTCGTTTGGAATATTGATAGTTTTGGAAATAGATCCGGAAATAAAAGGCTGAGCAACTGACATCATCCGGATATGTGCCTCTGAAGCAATATAACGTTTACCGTTGCGCCCGCACTTATTTGCACAGTCGAAAACACTATAATGCTCCTGTTTGAGATGTGGAGCATCTTCAATCGTCATTGTTCCGCAAATATAGTCGTTTGCTGCTTCTATTTCTTTGCTGGTAAATCCAAGATGCTTAAGAATACTGAATTCAAAATCTCCCAACTGATCATCAGTTATTCCTAATGTTTCCTTGCAAAAATCCTCCCCCAGGGTGTAGTGGTTAAATACGAAGCTAACATCAAATGCTGATGGCAATTGATCTTCTATGCGCTTAATTACATCGTCAGTAAAACCCTTGGCACGTAATACATTTGCGTTGATGCATGGGCTGCCGTCTAATCGCGCGTGACCCTTGATATAGTGTACAATATCAGTTATTTGTGTGCTACTGTATCCTAGTTTCTTTAATGCAGGTGGTATGGAGTTATTTATTATTTTAAAATAACCGCCTCCTGCGAGTTTCTTAAACTTCACCAAAGCGAAATCAGGTTCGATGCCGGTAGTGTCACAATCCATCAGCAAACCGATAGTACCCGTAGGAGCAATCACTGTGACCTGCGCGTTTCTGAAACCATATTTTTCTCCCATTTTCAGGGCCAGATTTGCATCCTGTTGAGCTGCCTTGAGAAGTTCCGGTGGGCAATGCTGGCTGTCTATTCCTACCGGCTTGATGGTTAAACCTTCGTATTCACTGTCCGGAGCACGGAATGCAGCTCTGCGGTGGTTCCGGATAACACGCAGCATATTCTCCTTGTTGCGTTCATATCCTGGAAAAGTACCAAGCTCTTTGGCCATCTCAGCAGAAGTGGCATAAGCAGTCATGTGCATAATGGAAGTTATAGAACCGCATATTCCAAGGGCCTCAGGTGAGTCATAAGGTATGCCGTTCACCATCAGATAGGTCCCTAGATTGGCGTAACCCAAACCTAAGGTTCTGAATTTGTGAGAAAATTCTGCGATGTTTTTGCTTGGAAATTGTGCCATTAAGACACTGATTTCCAGAACAATCGTCCAGATTCGAGAGCCGTGCCTTAATTTTGTTACATCAAGTTCTCCGGTTCTTGGGTCACAAAAATGCAATAAATTCAGAGAAGCCAAGTTACAGGCAGTGTCATCCAGGAACATATATTCACTGCATGGATTTGATGCCCTGATAGGACCGTCAGCAGGGCATGTGTGCCATTCATTAATAGTTGTATGGTATTGAATTCCAGGGTCTGCCGAAGCCCATGCAGCATAGGCAATCTCTTCCCATAATTCGGATGCCTTCAGAGTTTTGCATGGGACGGGTTCTCTCCCCTCTTTTTGTGCTTTAACTTTCTCAACACGCCAATACAGGTTCCACTCCTTGTCCTGTTCCACCGCCTGCATGAATTCATTATTCAGTCTTACAGAATTGTTTGCGTTTTGCCCTGAAACAGTCTGATATGCTTCAGAATTCCAGTCTACATCATATTCATCAAATGCAACTTTGGTGTATCCCTGTTTTGAGAGATGGATAATTCGATAGACATAGCTGAGTGGCATATCTGCCTGACGGGCCTTTTTGGCAACTTTTTGCAGATTTTTGTTAAGTTTTAGGTCATATTTTTCAGCCTCGTTTTCCCATTCGTTAATTGCTTCAAACAATTCATTTATTATTTTTTTAATTGTTTTTGAGCCAGAAACCAAGGCCGCCACTTTTTGTTCTTCATGAACTTTCCAGTTGATAAATTGTTCAATATCAGGATGATCCGCATCCAGGCAGACCATTTTCGCAGCTCGACGTGTGGTGCCTCCGGACTTAATTGAACCTGCCGCTGTATCGCCAATTTTGAGAAATGACATCAGTCCGGAAGAAACTCCTCCACCCGAAAGCGGTTCTAAATCTCCACGCAAATCAGAAAAATTGGATCCTGTTCCAGACCCATATTTAAATAATCTGGCTTCTCGTGTCCACAAATCCATGATTCCACCTTCACGCACCAGGTCATCCTTGACTGACTGGATGAAGCATGCATGAGGTTGAGGACGTGTGTACGCATCTTCTGATGGTGCAACTTCTTCTGTTTTTGGATCAACATAATAATGACCCTGTGGGGGGCCATTCAGGCCATAAGCCCAGTTCAGCCCGGTATTGAACCATTGAGGTGAATTTGGAGCAGCCATTTGATTGGCAAGCATGTGACAAAGCTCATCATAGAATGCACGCGCATCTTCTTCCGTATCGAAATAGTTATATTTATAGCCCCAATATGTCCAGCAACCTGCCATCCTATGAAAAACTTCCCGTGAGTCTGTTTCTGATGCAGTAGATTCCGTTTCAGCAGACTCAGTCTCATTTTTTTCTTGATCTGACTCAACTTGATCAGGCAGAGAAGGTTGCAACCAGGAAGGGATCCCTTTTTCTTTAGCTGGTTTAAGCTGTTTGGGAATACCTGCTTTTCGAAAATATTTTTGTGCCATGATATCTGTAGCCACTTGTGACCAGTGTTTTGGCACAGTCACATTCTCCCATTCTGAGACTACAGAGCCGTCAGGGTTGCGTATAACTGAGGTGCGGTTTTCGAATTCTAAAGACTGATATGGTCCTTCACCTTCCATGGTGAACAGGCGCTTGATTTTCATGAATACCTTTTAAATGATTTGTATTCTATTTTTTGAAGATGACCAAATCCATGGCGCGCTTGATCCCTTTAAAGCATACTTTTTGAGAACAAGTATAATTGGCTGGATTCACGTTGCCAATTCAGTCAGCCGTATGCAAAAATCTTAGTAACAATTTTGCAGTAAAACTCTTAAATCAGTAACGTGCTCAGGATCTAACTACTATTAAATTATAGATTAATTAAAGAGTCAAATAAACTCAAATAATTTTACCTGAAAAATTAATTTTACCGAATGTGCATTAGTAAAAAAACTATTCTGCTGACTCTATTCAGACAAAATAATCATGAGATATTCAAGTATGTCAAACTTTTCGGCAGCAATGGAAAATAATCAGGATAAGGAGAGTATAATTTAGGTAATCGAATGCAAAAAATCAACAAAAAATATCTTCTGCTAAATCAAGTAGTAACAATTAATAAGCTGATATTTAAGGTAAAATAATTGTATAAATCACACAAAAAAAATAAAAATTATAGTCCTGTACCGGCCGTTTATCTTCATATCCCGTTTTGCCGAAAAATTTGCCCATTTTGTTCCTTTGCTGTCTGTAAAGACCATTCTGATTTACATAGCAAATATATCACGGAAATGCTTAAAGAAATTTCCATGATTGTAGAAGAAATTAAAGGAAAAAATCAGAAAGAGAGTGAACTGCAAAAGAGTAATGGGCATAAACTGCTTGAATCCATTTATGTTGGTGGGGGGACACCATCTCGACTAAGTATTCCTGAATTATCGAAGCTGCTTTCAAAAGTAAGAGAGCATTTAACCTGTTCAAAAAATGTTGAAATTACATTTGAAATGAATCCTGAAGATGTGAGTCCGGAATATTTAAATAATCTTGCCAAAATCGGAGTCAATCGCTTGAGTTTAGGAGGCCAAAGTTTCCGGGACTCTCTGCTTAGGAAGCTTGGACGTTGTCATGATGCTTCTGATTTGCGAAAAGCGTGCGATGTAATAGTTAACTCTCCTTTCCAGAATTGGAATATAGATCTGATGTTCGGAATCCCGGGACAAAGTGTTTTAATGTTTAAAAAGGATGTAGAAGCTGCCATTTCCTACAACCCCAATCATATTTCTTTATATGGGCTAGAAATACATGACCGAACACCTTTTGGTAAAAATGTGCAAATCTGCAAATGGGTTAATGAACATCATGAACAATATGAGGAAATGTATCTATGGGCAGTTAACAGATTGAAAGCAGCAGGACTAATTCAATATGAAGTTTCTAATTTTTCTAAGAAAGGAAACGAAAGCAGGAATAACCTGCTTGTATGGTCAGGAAAGGAATATCTTGGTTTCGGAGCTGGTGCTCATTCATATTATGAGATAACTCGGAAAGGAAACATCGGATCAGTAAAACCTTACATTAGTCATTTGAAAAAAAACACTTTACCTGTGGAATTTGAAGAACAGCTTTCATCTACCCAGCTTGCTTTAGAATTTCTGATGCTAGGATTAAGGAGCAGTGAAGGTGTGAACCTGCAGGGATGGATTGAGCGATTTGAATTGGAATGGAGTCCCCAGGAAGAACAATATGTAAATTCACTTTACGAGCAGGGGCACGCATTAAAGAAAGATAACCATTTTTGTTTAACACCGAAAGGGATGCTTTTAGCAGACAGCATTACGGTGCAGATGATGCCATCAAACACCTCGCATAAAACTATCAAATTATTATTTTAAATTTTTGAGTAAAGTTTTTTCAAAATATTCCGAAAAGCAAAACAAGTGTTTTTCCGGCTGGGAAAATTAACCAGCTTTGAGGGGAAACATTAAAAGTTATAAAAATAATAGGGAGATAAAAAATGAAAATTCGAAGCAATGCCATGTCAATGAATACATTGAGGCACTCAGATAACAATTTAAAAAATGTCAAAAGTTCAATTTCTAAACTTAGTTCAGGAAACAGAATAAATAGTGCAGCTGATGGACCAGCCGATTTGATTGCTTCAGAGCGTTTAAGAGGACAAATTGCTGGATTGAAACAGGCGCACAGCAATAATGACAGTGCAATTGCAATGTTTCAAACAGCTGAAGGAGCCCTGAGTGAATTCAGCAACATTTTGATCACACTGAAGCAGCTTTCAGTTCACGCAGCAAATGAAGCGGTGAACGATGAGAGTATGGTTGAAGCAGATCAGCAGGAGGTTGATGACCTTCTTGAAACTTTAGACCGAATAGTGGAAACAGCCATGTTTAATGGCAAACATTTGCTTGATGGAAGCTTGGGCACTAATGGAGCCACTGTTGGAGATAATTTGAGATTTGTGAGTGCTGAAACTGATACAAAGGCTTCTCCTATAGAAGGATATGAAGTTGATATTTCTCAAGTAGGTACACAGGCATTTAAAAAAGGTAGTATGCCATTGACTGTAGAAAATATTAGTTCAGGTGTAAAAATATTGTTGAATGAAGGGGGCCAGAATGTCGAAATAGATACCGGGTCAGGAATAGTGAAGAAAAACATAGAAGAAATTATGTCTAATCATCGGCGTGATCCTTTACGTTTCCCTACTGAACAAGCATCTGCAGATATTCGTGGTATTGTAATGCATGCAATTAAGGAAGGAATAAAATCCACTGGATTAGCATTAGAGGCTTTTGAGACACCAGATAAAACTTTCTACTTAAGGCACAAGGAGTTTGGTGAAGACCACACTTTTTCTGTTACTACTAACCTTCCGGGTTTGCTGACAAGACAAGCTAATATAGCAGAACTGGCGGAGCCAGGTATTGATGTGGCAGGAAGAATCGGAGGTCAGGCTGCCAGAGGAAAAGGTCAGTATCTAACCGCTATCCATGGGGGATCTCCTGCAAAGGGAATAACGATACAATATGATCGCACAATAGGATTAAAGGAAGTACCTATAAAAAACGAGCTGGGAGAGTTCATTGGTTTAGAATTCGTTGAAGAAACCCAGGAGGAAATTGTTGGTTCACCTGAAAACCCACTCATTGAAGGCTATGTACATTTGTCTCAACAGACGAAAAATGTAAATCTTGGACC
Source organism: SAR324 cluster bacterium (assembly GCA_022448705.1). Lineage (GTDB taxonomy): Bacteria > SAR324 > SAR324 > SAR324 > NAC60-12 > Arctic96AD-7. Next base: position 28,321 of record JAKUUF010000004.1, read on the forward strand.
TAAACCAGGGATGGAAAGCAGTTTCTCATTGAAAAGCATTCGTACCAATAACCTGGGCATGGGCGTAGAAAATGAAAGCGGATTCAAAAGTCTTTATGATATAGATTTAACAAATAAACAAGGTGCCAATGATGCTGGAAGAATAATCGATAAAGCGATTGATGAAATTACAATTTATCGAGGAAGAATTGGAGCATTCCAGAAAAACGCAGTCGAAAGCAATCTTAATTCATTAAGAATTGCTGAAGAAAATATCACCAAGGGAGAGTCTACAATTAGAGACACAGATATGGCTGCAGAGATGTCAAAACTGACAG